>JAFGTK010000093.1 GCA_016934135.1 Deltaproteobacteria bacterium
ACGATCATCCCGCTTTCGGATTTCTTTACCTTGTCCACCTCGATGGCCTGTGCATCGGGCGGCATGTTCTTGTGTATGATGCCGATGCCCCCTTCCCGCGCCATGGCAATGGCTGTTCTCGCCTCGGTCACAGTATCCATCGCTGCAGAAAGAAGCGGCATGTTTATGCGGATCTCTCTTGTCAGTTGTGTGCTGATATCCACCATGGCCGGTGTTACACTTGATTTGGCCGGGAGAAGCAATACATCGTCAAATGTCAGGGCATGCTGTACTTTCTTGTCCATATAGTATTAACTCCTTATTGAATGCTGTATTCCACCCTAAGGTATCCTCCTGAGAGGGTGCCGGAATCACCACGGAACTGGACCGGAATATATGAATTTACAAGCCGTTTTATATCCTTCCAGACACCTCCGGATTCCTTTGGCCTGATAATGCGGGGCTTGCCTTTGATGCCCGCTTTTTCTTGTGCATCTTCCATCGCATCATCGAGTCCGCCCAGTTTGTCGATCAGCCCCATGGCTTGCGCCTGCCTGCCGGTGAATACCCGTCCGTCTGCATATTCCACAACATCCCTGCGCGGCAGTGATCTGCCCGCAGATACCGCATCGATGAACTGATCATGAATGTCCCTGGCGAGATCTTCGAAATATCTTCTCTCCTTATCCGACATGTGTCGAAACGGGGTGCCTGCATCCTTGAGCTCGCCGCCGGTTATGCTCCTGGCACTCACCCCCAGTTTCGAAAGCCCTTCACTCACATCGACAAATTCCAGGATCACCCCGATAGACCCTGTCAGGGTGCCGGAGAGTGCATAAACGGTATCTGCCGCACAGGCGATATAGAATGCACCCGAGGCGCTGATGGAGCCCATGGAGGCGACAACAGGCTTGGTCTTTTTCAGCCGCAAGAGGGCCTCATACACCTCCTGAGACGGGCCGACCCGCCCACCGGGGCTGTCAAGCCTCACTATGACGGCCTTTATCTGCTCGTCTTCTTCAAATCCCTTGATAATCTCCAGGTATCTCAGAGACGTAACTATGGGACCATCGATCTCCAGCATGCCGATGGCCGGGGTCATATTCTCCCGTATGGTACGGATGCCGAGGACGACCACAATTAATAAAAGAATGATAATGAGTATCCGTTTCGTCTTTTTCTTCATAATTACTGATGATCAGGATCAATCTCTACGGTGCATCAATGATTATACAACCACAAATATATTAGCAAGTATAAAACAAGAATGCATAGGTTGTCTACATGGAGCAAGACCTTCTTTTTTGCCTTCACCAGGGTGCCGGTCAGAAACAGGCCCGACATCAGTATCCCCGCACCCAGGGTTACCATCTGCGAGGATGTGACCGAGGCATATATCGATCCGGAATACGCAAGGTCAGCCAGCGCAATGATGGTGAGGTTCATGAGATTGGAACCGAAGATATTCCCTGTGGCCATACCTATATTGCCCAGTTTGAGCAGTCTCATGGTGACCACGAATTCCGGCAGGGATGTGGATGCTGCCATAAAGAGCGAGCCCACAAACGTCGATGTCAGGTGTGTCGCGCGGGCGATCTCATCACATGCATCCGCCAGGAGAACCCCGGCAGCCACAACCAGGCCTCCAAAGAGTGCGATCAGCGCCAGATTCGCCCCGAGGCCCCGCCTGGAAGGCTCCTTTTGAAGGGAGGGTGCCTCATCCTGCTCCGGACCCTGCCGGGAATATACCCACATGCCGAATACATAGAATACAAGGATAAAGATATCCGCCCAGAGTGCACTCGCATTTCCTGCAGGCATATGCATGCTGATGAGCATGACTAAAAAGGCACTCAGACTTATGCTGAGGTACGCAGAGAAATTCGACCTCCATTGCCAGCCGTTATTTTTTACCCTTGTACTGAACAGGAGAACGGCAAAGGAAAGGATTGCAATGTTGAAGAGGTTGGAGCCGAAGATGTTTCCAACCCCGAGATCGGGGTTGGATTTGTAGACAACCGCTGAAAGCGTGCCGATAAGTTCCGGCAGGGATGTAATAACACCGAGTATCAGGGCTCCGATAAAGCCCTTGCTCAATCCGGTAAGGTCTGCAGTCTCGTCTGCCAGGTCACTCAAATACCTTCCTGCGAAGAAGATAACAAGTGATGCAAGAACAAAACGAGACCACATAGCCTCGTATTAACTCTTTAACTTGCTGTCTTGTAATTCTTTAAGCAGATCTCCAAGATTGGTGCCGACCTTTTCAGAACCCTTGTCCTGGACTGCCATAGTCTTCTTTTCCTGCTTGTCTTCCATGGCCCTGATGGAAAGTCCTATCTTTTTATTCTCGGAAGAAATTCTCAGCACCATGGCCTCGACTTCCTGTCCCACTTCCAGGACATCGGAAAGGGAATCGATCTTGTCGCTGCTCACCTCGGAGATATGGATCATCCCCTCCACGCCTTGCCGGATCTCGACAAATGCACCGAAATCAGTCAGGGAGGTGACCTTTCCTTTGATAATGCTCCCTACAGGGTGTTCGTTTGCCACCTGGGTCCATGGATCCGGGCTGAGCTGCTTTATGCCGAGAGAGAACTTTTCGCTGTCCGGGTCAATGGTGAGCACCTTGGCTGTGATAACATCACCTTTCTTAAACTGGTCACGCGGATTCTTGACCTTCGGATCCCAGGAGATGTCGGAGACATGAATGAGTCCGTCGACATCGATATTTTCATCCACACTGACGAACAGACCGAAGTCGGTTACATTCTTTACCGTTGCATCGACAACAGTACCCTGCGGATAGTATTCTTCGATGAGTTCCCAGGG
>JAFGTK010000094.1 GCA_016934135.1 Deltaproteobacteria bacterium
AGCTGCTTTTCCAGAATAAAATGACTGTTTTCAATGCGTTGTGCTAGATTTATTTATCGATTTTTATGTGCGAAACTTCAGTAACAACATGTGAGGTTTGGTATGATTTGTGAAATAATCGGTTAATAACAATGTTTCTATACTGTCATAGAGGAGGTGATTCATGGATCATTACAAGCTGTTCATCAACGGCAAGTTCGTCGATGCATCGAGAGGGGATGTCATGGAGAGCATCGATCCCGGCACCGGTCAGGTTTTCGCAACCGCGGCAAAGGCGGCCCCGGACGATGCGGAAAAGGCCATCATGGCCGCCAGGAGGGCTTTTGACAAGGGGGAGTGGGGCGGGCTCAGTCCACGTTCGCGTGCGGATATCGTGTACCGCTTCGCAGACGAGATCGCAAAGCAGGCCCTGCGTTTGGCAATGGTCGAGTCTGCGGACAGCGGACAGGTCATCAGGCTCAGTTCCCTGTGGGGGATGATGGGCCAGGGGATCCTTCGCAATCTGGCATATCATGCAGCCCACAAGTTCGTATGGGAGGAGGAGATCCTCTGTTCCGGCAACATTTTCTGCCCTGGCCGCGACTACATCCGCAGAGAGCCGCTCGGGGTATGTGTTGGTATCGTGGCGTGGAATTTCCCGTTCTTTCAGGCTATCCAGAAAGTGGCCCATGCCATCATCATGGGAAACACTGTAGTGGTGAAGCCTGCTTCCATAACATCATGCAGTGCGGCAATCATTGGCGAGGCAGCCATGGCTGCCGGCATACCGGACGGCGTCATCAATATTATTACGGGCCCGGGCGCCGAACTCGGAAAGGTCCTCTGTACGCACCCGGCTGTAGACAAGGTCTCGCTGACAGGCAGCACAGAGGTTGGCCGGACGATCATGAAGCTCGCCTCTGACACGGTAAAGAGGGTAACCATGGAGCTGGGAGGCAAATCTGCCAGCATCATTCTCGACGACGCTGACCTTGATCTGGCAGCCTCGGGCGCTGCGTTCGGAACCTTCTGGCACCAGGGCCAGGTGTGCGAATCGGGCACCCGCATCCTCGTTCCGGCGAAGATCCATGACGAGTTCGTCGAGAAGCTGAAGAACCGTGCCGAATCTATGAAAATCGGGTACCAGCTTCTGCCCGAGACGCACCTGGGGCCGATGGCCAGTGCAGCTCAGCTGAAGACCGTCGAAGGATATGTAGAGCTTGGGAAGAAAGAAGGCGCAGAGGTCGTCATCGGAGGCAGGAAGGCTGAGGTTCCCGGATTTGATGGAGGCTTCTATTATACCCCCACGATCTTCACGAAGGTGAAGAACAGCATGCGGATAGCCCAGGAGGAGATCTTCGGCCCTGTGGTCTGCGTGTTGAAGTATGAAGACGATGAGGAGGCTGTAGCAATTGCCAATGACAGTATCTACGGCCTGGGTGGAGGTCTGTTCTCTTCGAATATGGCCCGGGCGCAGAAGATTGCAAGGGAAGTACGCACGGGAACCATGTGGATCAACGCCTATCATGCCTTTGGGGACTTCGTGCCCTTCGGCGGATACAAGCAGTCCGGATTCGGGCGTGAAAACGGTGACGAGGGACTGAAGGCATACACGCAGGTCAAGAGGATACACGTTGGGTCCTATGCCGACAAGGATACAAGTTTCATGCTATGGCGTTTCACCACGGACAACCCCAACGTCGGGAATATCCTGCCGTTCAACTGCCATACCAATGTCATCTCGGGCAGGGGATGCCTCCCTTCCATCATCAAGGAAATGACCATGCTGGGCTGTTGCCGGGCCCTCATCCTCACCGATCAAGGCGTCAGGAAGGCGGGGCTCGCCAGGCTCGCACAGGATGCCCTCGGTGATTTCTGCGTGGGTGTCTATGACAAAATCGGGCAGGACACCGATCTCGACACGGTGGACGATGCGGTTGCATTTGCCCGTGAGGTGAAGGCCGACAGCATCGTCAGTGTGGGCGGCGGCAGTGTCATCGATACCGGCAAGGCGGTGTGCGTGACCCTGAAGAACGGCGGCAAGGCGAACGACCACATCGCTCTGTTCAAGCTCAACGAGCGCCAGACTCCTCATATCGTGATCCCTACAACATCGGGGACAGGCAGCGAGGTGACAAATGTTGCCGTGATCAAAAGCAAGTCATCGGGCCGGAAGGTGTTCCTCCTGGACCCGTACATCGTGCCGGATGTCGCGATCCTCGATCCGTGTTTTACGGTTACGCTTCCGGCTTCGCTGACTGCCCAGACGGCCATGGACGCCATGACTCATGCCATTGAATCGTTCACCGGGGTCATGCCGCATTCATTCAGTGATGCGAACTCTCTGCACGCCATACGGCTCATCAAGGAGTATCTGCCCAAAGCAATTGCCAACGGACGCGATGAAGACGCCAGGAGCAAACTGCAGACCGCAGCCACCCTGGGAGGGTGGGCCATCAACATGACCCAGACCGCTCTGGTGCACGCCATGGCCCACACCCTTGGTGCGCTAAACGGTCTTCCCCACGGTCTGGGCTGCGGCATACTGCTTCCTAAGGTCATGCGCTTCAACGTGGACCATGCAACAGACAGGCTTGCCATGGTGGCAGAGGCCCTCGGTGTCAGATCTCCTGGAATGAGCAGCCGGGATGCTGCCCTGGCAGCTGCTGACGACATAGAGAAACTCATGGAATCGGTCGGACACCCCTTAAGACTCCGTGATGCAGGCATTCCCGAAGACGGGTTCGAAATGGCGGCCTTCCATGCTCTCGGCGATGCCACGGTACTTTTCAACGCCCGTCCGGTGACTGATCCTGTCCAGGTCATCGAGCTGTACCAGCAGGCCTACTAGGTGGTTGTATACTGGAGGGACATGGCATCCGGCCATGTTCCTCCGGATTTTATGTCATGAAATTGCAGGGAGGTTTTATGTTCAAGGATGCGGTTGTCGTCATCACGGGCGGTTCAAGTGGATTGGGCAAAGCCCTTGCCATGCGTTTTATCGGGAGAGGGGCCACCCTTGCGCTCATTGCGCGGGACAGGAATAAGCTGGCAGAAATCAGAGAAGATCTGGTTGCGATGTGTGTACCCGGTCAGAGTGTCGAAGTATTCCCTTGTGACGTTTCCGATCATGCAGCAGTAGAGAAGACGCTGAACACGATAAAAGATACCGTCGGATCGCCGGACATTCTGATTAACAGCGCTGGCATTCTCAGGGAGGGTTATTTCGATAAGCTCCCCTTGTCCACATTCCGGGAGGTTATGGATATCAATTATTTCGGTACACTCAACTGCACAAAAGCCTTGATCCCCATATTCAGGAAAAAGGGCAGAGGCAGGATTGTGAACATCTCCTCCCTTGGAGGGAGGATTGAAACGTTCGGCTATGCTGCCTACTGTTCTTCCAAGTTTGCCGTGGTGGGGCTGACCGATGTGCTCCGTGCCGAACTCAAGCCATTGAAAATCAAGTGCCACCTTGTCTGTCCCGGCGAGTTCGAATCACCTATGGTGGATGAGTTGAACACCTATCGTACTGAGGAGAATCGTGTTGTCACACAAACAGTTCCCGTACTTACGCTCGATGCCGCGGCAGATGAGGTGATGAAGGGTATCCAGAAAGACCAATATCTCATCATACCCGGATCAGTCGCACGCTTTCTTGAAATGACAAGCAGGTGGTTCCCATCGATCAGCAGGTTCATCGTGGATTTTCAGATCCGCAGAGTCTATCAGGGGCCGAAGTTATCCAGGATATAAGAGCATGAGAGAGATAAAGAGGACGTTTTTCTTTTATCCATGCATAAGACTATTAATCGGGGAATGATCTTTTTGGTCAAGGGAATATGAGGAATACAGGTTATAGGCTTTAGGCGATAGGATAATGAAAAGATTTTTGGAGTGATGGAGTAGTGGAGTAAGGATAAATACAAAATTCGGAAGTCTGAATACGGAATAAGAACCCTGGGAAGTATTGAATTATTGCTGTTTCAGATACATGGAGTGCAGGTGTCAACTGTGCCTTTCAGTCACTGTTGAGCTGATCACACAGGCTCAATTCCTCCCGTAGTAGCGTTTTCTTTCGAACCTGAAAAAGCCGTCCTTTTCCTCGAGCTCGATGGTTTTCGCCTCATGTTTGAAATACTTTTCCCTGAGAAGGCGCAGCTGATCATCGAGCTGCGCCCCGGTATAGTTGGCCTCAACCGTGCCTCGCTCTTCCATATAGTTCAGGCCGGTTTCCCACCTCCTGCTGCGGTAGTCGTCCATTGCCGAGAGCTCATCTATCTGCTTGGAGGTATACCCCATCTCCTTGCGGATCCTGGCTATTTCGAGTTTCCGCTGGTCAGGATCAAGCTCTGCGAGTTCTTCCTGTACGGAATCGATGCTGAAGAAGACCTTTGCAAGCATACCTGTGTTTTCCAGGATATATGCCTCCGGCGAGTCTGCATATGCCTGCGAGAGGGTGCTTTTATAGATGGCGAGCTTTTCATCGATCGTGGTTTCATCTGAGCTGTCGAGCATGCGGATGGTGTCCTTCATGTCCTGCTTTCTCTCTTCATAGGCCAGCACCTCTTCCGACCAGACGATGTCAGCATCTTCTCCGAACAGGTCCCTCCTTTTTTCCCAGAGCATGCCCTGTTTTTCCAGAAAGCTCAGACCGGCCAGCATACGTTCGTTTTCTTCAAGCCATGCATTGTACTGCTCCATCTTCTGCAGGGTCTGCATGATTTCGTCTGCCAGGGCCGGAAAGGCCTTTTTCAGGATTGCATAAAACCTGCTTTCACCGTCATCGGGATACATCCCTGTTATGAAGTTCTTGAAGCGCAGCAGCATCGCCTGGGTGCTCTTTTCCGATATGGTTTTTCCGTAGTATTGCTTAAGCTCGGCTACCAGCCTGTCTTCGAGAGATATGGGGTTCGTTGAAGTGTTTTTTCCGTAAGATTTTACCCGAAGATGTTCGAGGTCATAACCGGTTGCCTGCTCAGACCTGCTGTTGGTATTATGAAAATCCTCTGAGCGCTCGGCAAGGATAAGATATGAAAAACACAGAACAGACAGGATAACGGCGCCACCGACCAGCAATCGAGTCAGGTTCGCCTTTCGGACAAATGGCGTTTTCATGTGATTCCTCCGGTAGAGCTGCATTGCCAAAAAAGCAGATTCCAAATGGCTGATATTATATCGGATCCCCTGAAAAACAAGGGGCGCAGGTTTCCAAGAAAAACCCCTGTGCCCCTTGAGACCTTTGTTTCTTGTTCAAGGTAGAATCTATGCAGGTTAAATTCTGCAGAGTCTGTCTGCTAAAGCAGGGGTGCCAGCACCGGCCAGATCAGATCCGCCAGTTTCTGTGAGCCTGAAGTGGCCGGATGGATGCCGTCTATAATAATGTCGCTGTCACGGATGACTCCGCGCGGATCTATGAAGATATTGTCTCCTGCGGCATTCTGGCATGCCTGTGCGATCTTGGCATCCCCGTAATCAATGGCCTCTTCCAGATCGTCACACCGGAAGAGCCCGTTTTTCGTGTAGTAGTAGCCCTGGTA
>JAFGTK010000095.1 GCA_016934135.1 Deltaproteobacteria bacterium
GCAGTGGCAATCCCTGCGTACAGTGACTATACAAAAAAGGCCAAGCTGTCCGAGGTCACTAATGCCATGGGTTCTGTTATGAGTGCATTTCAGAATTATACTGCCGAGACAGGGGAATGCCCCTTCGATGACGGTGATCTTGGCATTGCAGTGCTTGACGACTCTCTAGGTGTGCTTGTGCCTGGCCGCTATGTCACAGGCAATGTGATTGCTTTTGACGGCCCGGGTCTTGATCAAATTGACGATGGGAACCCAGTTACATTTACTATAACGATGGAAAATATCGGATCAGGAGTTGATACCATGAATCTTACATTGAGCTCCGGTTTTTCCGGCGGGGCACGTACCTGGTCATCCACCAACCTAGATGCCAAGTATACTCCCAAGAATTAGTCCGTTAAGATGTAAAAAGGGGACGGATTCATTCATTTTCGTCTCCTGATGGTGAAACCAGGGGCCGGATTCAGTCCGGCCCTTTTTTATTGCCTTGCTTTTTCTGTCATGCCCGAGTTTGTCTGATAACATTGCTGCATGGATTATTCTTTAGGAATCGGGGCAACCGCCTGCTCCAGCTGAGTCCAGAACAGCTTTCTCTTTTCAGATGCAGGTTCGGACATGGCTGGCAGTTCCAGGAAAGGGACAACGATTGAGTCTTTTCCCAGTTCTTCAGTCAGGATTTCCGCCATGATGCCCATGAGAACAGGATCATCAGGTTCGGGTTTTTCATCCGGGTTTGGAGATTCGGTGCCGTACCGGTTCACCTTGTGCCTTCCCCAGTGTATGCCGCAGGTTGGGCTGTTTTCCAGGCCGATGAAGCAGCACAGGCGGTACCTGTTCCTGATGAATTCCCTGACCATGAGCATGGGAACCTTAAGGAGTTCCTTGCAGTGGTCACGGAAAAAGATATTGTCGTACTGCTGGCGTCCCTGCGGGTTTCTCATCAGGCCCATGGCCGTTGTCTCGGGGCAGGGATACTGTATGACGCCCACGTTTTTTCTCAGGAGATAATCCATCACCTCTAAAGACAAGGGAAAATTCTGTCCCAGGATATGAACCCTGCAGTAAGGGTTGACCAGACACTGACAGATCAGGATGATTCTGCGATCTTTTTTGCTCATTGAATAGTGCTCCTTTCCCCTATAACAATAAGGAGTCGAAAGAATAAAACAATACTGGCTGAAGGGATCCTTAAAACATGAAAATCTCCGGCAGGATAGTGCAAGATCTGTATACAACCACTAGGGCAATAATGTCATGAAGTCCTGGTACATACTTGCCATTACCGCTCTTATGCTCTTCGGCATAGAGCGGTTCCTGTATAAGGTCTCTGCCGAGCGCAGGTGCAATACCGCCTGGACAATGTTTTCATTCATGACAACCGTTGCGGTCATCAGTACGACCCTGTTTTTCCTCTCGGACAGGCACATCCCTGATCTGCAATTCCTTTTCATGATTTCCCTGATCAACTCTGCTGCGTTTTTCCTGGGGACTGTAAGCCAGATCGAGGCATTGAAATGTATACCGACTAATATCGCTTACCCCATCATCCGGTTGAACACCATACTTGTCGTGCTGTTTTCAACAATGTATTTCAAGGACCAGTTGAGCACAGCTCAGATTCTCGGCATTATTATTGCCATTTGTGTTATTTTCTGGATGACCTCACATAGCTATGGCGGTGAGACCGCTTCACGGCAGGTAACAAAAGGGCTTGTTCTGACAGGGATCGCTCTTTTTTCAGGTGCAGTTGCCGCGATCTCGAGCAAGTTTGCTGCCGTAAACACCAATACCCTCGGATTCATAGCGCTGTCATATATCATGGGCTCGTTTTTCTCGCTGTTCTCGCGAAAAGGACTGCATTCAAATGCAGTAAATTCAAACCTCAAGGATGCCGTGATCATCGGCATAGGAATGGGGCTTGTCAATATAGGTGGGTTTTATTGCTTTCTGAGCGCTTTGCGTACCGGGCCGCTTTCCATCATTATCACTGTTGTGGGCATGCATTTCATCGTCGCGATTGTTCTGTCGTCTTTTATATACAGGGAAAAGATAGCTCTTTCCAGAATCGCAGGTATTGCCCTGACGGTTATCGCGCTTGTTCTCATGAGATCCTGACGTGGAAGAATCAATGCCCCCGGCAAGGATCGAACTTGCGACACCAGGATTAGGAATCCTGTGCTCTATCCACTGAGCTACGGGGGCATGCCGGATTAATTAATCTGTGCACCGGGCTTAGTCAAGGAGAAAATAGCCGCTATAAAGCAAAAAAATTCATGAGCTATAACGTAAAAAATCAAGTTGTTGCTCAAAGAATGAAACAGATAACCATCTAAGAGGAAATGAATTTCTTCCACTGCCTATACTGTTCACAATAGTCATTTCACCTTGTATAAGACCCCTTACTTAAGGTATACCCTGCTGTGCTATGAAGACCCCCGAGATACTTGCACCTGCCGGAAACATGGAGGCACTTATGAGCGCCTGCCTCTATGGTGCGGACGCTGTTTACCTTGGCGTGAAGGGGGATACGAATCTCAGAGCAGGGGCACGGAATTTTACGCCAGATGAACTTGAAGATGCCGCCAGGTTTGCCCATGCCCGAGGTGTGAAGGTATACCTTACGCTCAATACCTACCCTCATGACACCCAGATGGCCCTTCTTCCCGAAATAATCCTTCTGGCACGTTCTTCGGGCATCGATGCAGTCATTGTTTCGGATATCGGGGTGCTGAGCCTGGTAAGGGAAATCGCACCTGACATGCCTGTGCATCTGAGCACACAGGCAAATGCGGTCAATACCCGTGCGATCAGTGCATGGGCAGCACTTGGCGTCAGCCGGGTGATCCTTGCCAGAGAGCTCTCGCATGAAGAGATGGCCCATATTCGCAAAAGCACCTGTGTAGAGCTTGAGCTGTTTGTGCACGGAAGCGTGTGCATATCCATATCGGGCAGGTGCCTCATCAGCAACTACCTGTGCAGCAGGGATGCAAACCAGGGTGCGTGCACTCAGCCGTGCAGGTGGGACTATGCCCTCGTGGAGAAGACCAGGCCTGATGAGTACATGCCTGTTGAAGAGGAGGATGGGTTTACCTTTCTTTATAATTCCAGGGATTTGTGTCTGCTGCCGGTAATGGACAGGGTTATGAGCCTGGGGATCGAGGGATTGAAGATCGAAGGAAGGAACAAGACCTCTCTATATGTTGCAACAGTCGTGAGTGCCTATAGGCATGCACGCGATGCGTATCTGAAAGACCCGGAGAACTATCATCTGAAGTCTGAATGGATGGACGAGATCAGCAAGATCAGCAACCGGGGATACTTTACCGGGTTTTTTATGGGGAAGCCCGACCAGGAAGGCATCGACTACAACTTCAAAGGATATACCCAGAGCCATCACCTCGCGGCAAAGGTACTCGGCATACAGGACGAAAAGACCGTATTTGAAGCAAGGAATCCCCTTATCGAAGGCATGGAGCTTGAGTGGCTTTCCGTAAGCGGTGCAAGGCAGGTATTTTCCCTGAAGGATGCATTTTCAAGAGGTTCCATGTGCACGCACATAAGGCCCGGTGAAATTTTTGAGATGAAAACACCCTTTTGTCCCGTACCTGGCGAACTCATCAGAAAACCTTTCAGCATGGGAGATAAGGTTGTACTCAGGTAATGTCAGATGAACCAGAGAATTCTTGAAGGTTTGAACCCGGAACAGAAAATGGCGGTTCTGCATGAAGGAGGTCCACTGCTGATTTTCGCAGGGGCAGGCTCCGGCAAGACCCGGGTAATTGTGCACCGTGTGGCAAATCTAATTATACAGGGTGTCCGTCCCTCGGAGATCCTCTGCCTGACCTTCACCAATAAGGCTGCCGCCGAGATGAAGCATCGTCTGAATATCATTGTCGGCGATGACGGATCCAATGTATGGGCAGGCACGTTCCATGCCTTCGGGGCCAGGTTTCTGCGGCACGAGGCATACCTGATCGGGTATCCCAGGTCGTTCGTGATCTATGATGAGGCTGATCAGCGGTCCCTGATCGCCAAGTGCATCAAAGAACTGGGCATCAACTATGAACGGGGCATGGATGCCAAGGTTGCATGGCTCTACAACATGAGCAGGGATACCATGCGCAAGATAGATGATATTGAAATCGACCTCTTTTTTGATCCCAAAGATGTCATCGCCAGGTATGAACAGAGAAAAAAGGAATTTGGAGTATTTGATTTCGGCGATCTTCTGAGTGTTCCCTGCAGGATGCTTTCTACCATGCCCGAACTCAGAGAAAAGTACCAGGCCATTTACCGCCATATCCTTGTGGATGAATATCAGGACACCAATACGGCACAATACTCACTGCTTGTGCAGCTCATAGGCACGCACAGGAATATTTGCGTCGTGGGAGACGACGACCAGTCCATCTATGGATGGAGAGGGGCTGATGTAGGAAATATCCTGCGTTTCAAGGACGACTTTGCCGGTGCAAACGTGATCACCCTGGAACAGAACTACCGTTCTTCGCAGGGGATACTCAGTGCCGCCTCGTCCCTGATAACCAACAACCAGTACCGGGCCCCCAAGAAGCTGCGTTCTACAAAGGGGAAAGGAAAAGACATAGGCATTGTCGAATTCAGCGATGATGAGAAAGAGGCCCTCAATGTTGCATATACCATTACCAATCTTATCAGTTCCGGTGTAAGCCCTCTTGATATAGGGGTGTTTTATCGGGTCAATGCCCTTTCCCGAGTAATAGAAGAGGCCTTTGTGAGAAGGCGTATACCGTATGCGGTCTATGGGGGAATGCGGTTTTATGAACGAAGAGAGATCAAGGACCTGCTTGCATACTTAAGGATAATAGCCAATCCTGCAGACGAAGAAGCGCTCAGCAGGATCATAAATACCCCTCCCAGGGGCATAGGTGCTAAGACGCATGCCGCACTTGTAGCATTCGCAAGGGAATCAAAGGTTCCGACCATGGAAGCGCTTGAGTCTGCTCTGGCACAGAATATTGTAAAGGGAGCGGGACGCAAAGGTGTGGATGGATTCATTTCTCTTATGAGGGATATAAGATCATATGCCGTGAACTCGGATATTCCGGATCTGCTTGCATTCATAATGGATGCAGCCGGCCTTGCACAGGCGCTGGCCGCAGAGATAGATGGGGAAGACCGGCTCACCAATGTAAAAGAGCTTATCGCAAGTGCAGCCGGGCACAAGGATCTCACCCGATATCTGGAAGAAAAAGCGCTGATGACCTCGATGGATGTGGAAAGCGGAGACAAGGTCAGTGTCATGACCCTGCATATGTCAAAGGGACTTGAGTTTGATTATGTCTTTATCCTTGGCCTCGAAGAAGGGATCCTGCCCCATTCCCGTTCCATGGATACCATGCTGGAGATCGAGGAGGAGCGGAGGCTGCTTTATGTGGGGATCACACGTGCGCGCAAACAGGTGATGCTCTCCTGGGCCAGAACAAGAACACTCTATGGCCGTGAGGTTTATCAGATCCCTTCAGGGTTTCTCTCCGAGATCAAACCCTGTTAACCCCGCACAATGATCATATCCAACTGCAAAATTTAGGCTAAAAGGTCACCTTCGGGACCTCCTGCTGGGTTTCCGGCACTTCAAAGTATTGGGCTTCGTTTACACCCGCCCATGATGCAAAGAATTTTCCGGGGAAGGTCTTTACATAGGTATTTAGAACCTGGACCTGGTCATTATAACGTTTCCGCTCTACAGCAATGCGGTTTTCAGTACCCTCGAGGCTGTCCTGCAGTTTCATGAAATTCTCATTGGACTTGAGCTGAGGATAGCGTTCCTGGAGGAGTAGCAGCCTCGACAGGGCCCCTTCCAGCCCTGATGCTGCCTGTGCCTTATCCCCTACTGTCTGCGCTGAGAAATAGGCCTTTCTAGCCTCGGCAACACCCAGAAAGATATCCTTTTCCTGGGCGGCAAAACCTTTGACTGTTTCAACCAGGTTCGGGATCAGGTCAAAGCGTCGTTTGAGCTGATTTTCCACCTGTGCCCACTGGGCATCAACCGCCTCGTTCATCCTGATGGCTTTGTTGTATTGTGATATAAAAATCCCCGCAAAGATAATGACAACGGCAACGATAATGCCAAGTGTGGTTAACATGCTCTTGTTCATGGACCCTCCTGCTCAGGAATTATTCTCTGTGACTATATAATATAAAAGATAATATGGGAAGATAAGTCATGTGTCTGGAAGACACCCTCCTTTTTCCCACGGTATGACTGAGAAATACTATGATATTCATATGCTACCAGCCGCCAGAGACACCGCCTCCTCCGAAGCCTCCTCCCATACCTCCTCCAAACCCCCCGAACCCCCCTGTACCGAACCCCCCGGATCTTCGCGAACCGCCGGACCAGCTGTTTCCGATCATAGATCCAAGCAGGAGTCCCCCGAAGAGCCCCCGTGACCGGCGATTCATGAGAGAGGATATGACGAAGATAAAAAAGAGAAATGATATGAGAGAGCCAAAGGGTGATCTTTTTGCCGGTGTGCGTGACGGTTGAAGGGCGGGCATGCCGGTAAGCTCGACACCCTGAGCTTTGGCAATGGTGTCCATGATAACAACAGCGGTCTCAAAGATTCCGGTTGAATAATCCCCCGCCTTGAACCTGGGCACAAGATAATTCCTGGCGATAGTACCGGCAAGGCTGTCCGGGAGTATGGATTCCAGTCCGTAACCGACCTCAATCCGGTATCTGCGGTCATTGGCGGCAATCACCATGAGCAGGCCGTTGTCTTTGCCTTCCTGTCCGAGCTTCCAGGTTTCGGCTTTGTCCAGTGCAAACATCTCTATCGGGATATCTCCGGTTGTAGGTACTGTAAGGACGATCATCTGCGAACCTGTTTTCTGTT
Source organism: Deltaproteobacteria bacterium (assembly GCA_016934135.1). Taxonomy (GTDB): domain Bacteria; phylum Desulfobacterota; class Desulfomonilia; order UBA1062; family UBA1062; genus DSAD01. The sequence continues at coordinate 6,879 of JAFGTK010000095.1, forward strand.
CCAGCTCCTGAAGATGGCCGGCAAGCCTTTGCTCGATGGTATTATCTATGATCCCGGCCTCATCAACCACGTATGATGCCGGCATGTTTTCGGCAAGTGCCATGTGAGCGTGGAATAAGAACAGACAAAAAACAGCCAGACTGTTAAGAAATCCTGTCCATTTTGAGTGAAAACTCATGGGTTATCCTGTATACCTCGTTAAATAGTCTGTTAGCCTGTTCATGAGAAAGAGAAACCTTTTTTGATGCTTTCAAAGAGTGGATTTCCCTCAGTACATCTATGGAGACAGCAAAGGATGATTCAATGTCCGTCAGTACATCCATCTTGAGTATCGGCAGAGCCTTGTTGATTCCTGCAATATAAAGCATTGCCCTGAACAGGGGGAAAAACCCTGGGAATGTATCGAAAAGGAGCAGTGTCAGGTCCTTTTTGTTGCCGGCGCATGAAAGGTATCCCTGGCGCAGCTTGATGAGTTTTGCCTTCAGATCCCGCTCACATTGGAGACGGAGCATGGATTTATCGATTGCCAGATCGACGAACAGCTCTTTGCCGTAGATGGTTTTGTGGATGAGCTTTATATCGAGGAACTCTATGGGGAATACATCGAGAGAACGATCGATGTATTCCTGCGTCATGATCAGGGGTGCCCGGACATGTTTTTTACCGAAACGCTTTCCCATGTATGCGAGCTTATCCAGCATAGCCACGGTTATCTCTCTGAGAACCAGCAAGGAGTTGATGTCTGATCGTCCCGGAATATAATCGCCTGTAAGGCAGCTTCCGGTGATGGCTAGAGATTCCAGCTGGGTGCCGATCCTGGGGATAATCTCCTGTGCAAATGTAAGAACTGTTTCTGATGCACCTGCTGCAATACCTTTCAGATCAACTGAAGAATCATGAGTAGCCATATTGAGAAATTCTAGCATAGTACCGTGGTTCTATCCAGTGAAAACTCTTTTGTTCCATGGCAGCTTCATTTCACAGATGAAAATGACGATACGGATTTTCAGGAAATCAATGGTGATATTTTATTAGGAGTCTCTGGGCAGGATATTTAGAGGGCATTATCGCTGACTTATGAAGGGTAATGTAATGAAGCTGTCAAAAGCAAACAGGATTTCATGAGAAAAGAAGGTCTTTATAATATCAGGATTATAAAGGGATACATAGAATATATCCAGGAACATTATCCTGACCTGGAAATCGATTCCCTCCTGGAATATGCCGGATTGAGCCAGTATGAACTGGAAGATATGGGATATTGGTTCACGCAGGAACAGGCCGATCGTTTTCATGAGATCGCTGTAGAAAAAACTGGAAATCCAAATATCTCCAGAGAATCAGGGCAGATGGTAGCAACAGGAGACTCTTTTAATACTATAAGAGAATTTGCATATGGTTTTTTCACTCCCTACACAGCTTATGCATATATAGGAAAGATAGCATCAACTTTAACGAGAGGTGGAACACTGAGAACGCGGAATCTCAAGTTTAATAAAGTTGAGGTTCTTGCCGAACCTGCCAATGGAGTTCGGGAAAAGCCTTACCAATGTGCAAATCGATGGGGTTGCCTGGAAGCTATAGCAAAACCTTTCACAGGGAAATTTGCATTGATTGAACATCCTGACTGCATTCATAAAGGTGACAATTGTTGCAGATACATTATTACCTGGGAGTCGAGCGTCTCATATGTATGGAACCGGATACGAAGCTATAGCACCCTTATCATATCTCTAATCTGTTTTTCCTTGTTTTTTGTATTACCAAAGACGCTCTGGATATCCATTGTTCTGGTATGGCCCACTGCAGTCTTTGGTCTGTCATGGTGGAAAGATCATTTGGAAAAATGTGAGCTGAGGGAACGTATAGAAGATCAGGGAAAGACAGCAGCTCTTTTATTGCAGGAAACTAACAAACGTTATGATGATGCCCTTCTTGTTCAAGAGATTGGAACGGCAACGGCAAAGATACTCGATATTGATAATCTGCTGGATACCGTTGCCGGGAAGATGAAGGATCTTCTGGATATTGATCGGGCAATTATCGTGCTGGCTAACGAGGAACAAACGAGATTCGAATATAGAGCAGGGTTTGGCCTGAGCAAGGATCAGGAAGATGCCCTTACAGGGAAATTATTTGATATAGGATCATGGGAGCGACAAAGTATCATAGACAAACCGTTTCGAGATCAGACCCCTATACTGCTTAACGGCAAGGAACTCGAAGGAGCACTTTCAGGTCAGGTAGCTGACCTTTCACGATATCTGGACGTCAAATCCTTTGTTTTCGCTCCTATTGTGATCGAAGGGCAGGGATTGGGTGCTGTACTTGCAGACAACGCAACTTCGGGCAGATCCCTGAAAAGAAGCGATGTAAACCTTCTCATGGGAATTGCACAGCAGATCGCAATTGGAATCAACAATGCACGGTCATTTCAGAAACTCCAGGAAAGTGAAGAAAAATATCGTGATCTGGTAGAGAATGCAAACAGCATTATCCTGAGAATGGATATGTGCGGAAAGATCACCTTTTTAAATGAATTTGCACAGAAATTCTTCGGATATACAATCGATGAGGCACTAAATGAACACGCGGTCGGCTTGATCGTGGCAGATGAGACCTCATCGGTAAAGTATTTTGAGGGCATGTTGCAGAGGATCGGCAGCTCACCGGAACAGTATTCCAATATTCTCAGAGAAAATATTCTCAAGAGCGGGGAAAGGGTATGGGTGTCATGGACAAACAGGCCTCTCTTTGATGATGATGGAAACCTTGTTGAAATCCTTTGCATCGGCAGTGATATGACTGCCAGGATAAGGGCACGTGAGGCACTGATCGAGAGAGAGAAGCAGTACCGACTCGTGGTGGAAAATGCCAATGAAGGGATCGTTGTCGATCAGAACGGTAAGTGCGAGTTCGTAAACCAAAAGGCGCTTGATATATCAGGATATACCAAAGACGAGTTCTCTTCCCGGCAATTCATAGAGTTTATACATGCCGATGACAAGGGAAAATTCCTTGATATTGATATAATGCTGACCGAGGGAGAAAATGCCTGTGAGGCATACCCTGTGCGGTTTATCCATAGAAACGGAAGGATACTGTGGTTTGAGGTTGCCAGGGTAGTGATCTCCTGGAAGAATGAACCGGCTGTCCTCAATTTCCTTAATGACATCACCGAACGTAAAGAGGCCGAAGAAGCGCTTCGAAAATCCGAGGAACGCTACCGTACTATCCTGGAGAGGATAGAAGACGGGTATTACGAAGTAGATCTTGCCGGTAATCTGACATTTTTCAATGATTCCATGTGCCAGATGCTCGGATATTCGAAAAGTGAAATGCTTGGAATGAATAACCGGCAATATATGGATGAACAAAGCGCAAAAAAGACCTATGAAACCTTCAGTGATGTGTACAAGAGAAAGGCATCTGTGAAATCGCTGGATCTGAATTTTATCAAAAAGAATGGAAATTTTGTCAGTATCGAGACATCTGCCTCGATCATTAGAGGTTCTACAGGAGAAATAACCGGGTTTCGAGGTATTGCGCGGGATGTCAGCACACGCAGGCAGGCGGAAAGGGCTCTCAAAGAGAGCGAACAGAGGTACCGCACGATTTTTGAAAACACTGGAACAGCCACCATCATAATCAATGAAGATACCACAATATCGCTTGCGAATTCGCATTTTGAAAAGCTCTCCGGTTATCCCCGTGAGCAGATGGAGGGCAAAAAAAGCTGGACGGAATTTATTGTTGAGGAAGACCTCCAGAGAATGAAAAAGTATCACGCCGACAGGAGACGTGATCCTGATTCGGCGCCCGGACAATATGAATTCCGTTTTGTGGATATCAACGGTGAGATAAAGAATATTGTAATCAATATCCGGATGATACCGGGAACATGTCAGAGTGTTGCATCCTGTCTGGACATTACGGATTTCAGGAAGGCACAGGAATCTCTGAGACGAAGCGAGGAGAAATATCGGGATATCTTTGAAAACGTTTCCGACGCCTGGTATTTTCACGATATGGAAGGGACCTTGATTGAAACGAACAATGCATTCAAGGAGAATCTCGGATATGATAAAGAAGAGCCATTGCCGGAAAACCTCAGAATTCCAGATATAATGCCCGAGCGGTATAAGCCGATGTTCAAAGATTATATGAATGCAGTGATCAGCAGAGGCCGTAGTGAAGGCCTTATGCAGATTATAAGAAAGGACGGCCAGGAGCGCATCATAGAGTACAAGAATTCAGTGATCCGTGATTCCGAAGGAAATCCGATAGGTATTCGCGGATCAGGAAGAGACCTGACTGAGAGAATTCGCTATGAAAAAACCATAACCGAGAGCGAAGAAAAATACCGCACAATCCTGGATAACATGGAAGAAGGATATTATGAACTCAATACGAAAGGCAGGTTCGTATTCTTTAATGATGCATTCAGCAGGATGCTGGGATATGCAAAGGATGAACTTTGGAACATCGATAACCGGATACTTGTCCATCATGACGACAGAGAAAGGGTTTTCCGTTCTTTCAATACCGTCTATAAGACTGCAAAATCGACAAAGTTCCTTGATCTGAAATTAATCACAAAGGATGACTCTCCCTGTTTTGTGGAGATGTCGGTTACGCTTATAAAGGATCTGAATGGCGATCCGATAGGGTTCCGGGGGCTTACAAGGGATGTAACCGAGAGGAAACGCATGGAGTCCCTTCAGCGGGAAAAGTCTGCTGCCGAGGCTGCAAATCAGGCAAAAAGTGCGTTTCTTGCTAACATGAGCCATGAGATAAGGACTCCTCTCAACGCTATCATCGGCTTGACAGATCTTACCCTGAATACGGATCTCAATGAGAAACAGCTCGATTTTCTCAGTAAGATAAACATGTCTGCACATTCGCTGCTTGACGTCATCAATGATATTCTGGACTTCTCCAAGATAGAGGCAGACAAGCTGGTTCTGGAGACAGTGGAATTCGATCTTCAGGAGACGATGGACAATATCTCAGATATGTTTGCGGGCAAGGCAGTGGAAAAACAGCTCGATCTGGTGCTGTATATTGACCCGGATGTTCCAACCTCCCTGAAAGGAGATCCTCTGCGCTTGAAGCAGATCCTGATCAATCTTACGAGCAATGCAATAAAATTCACTGACACCGGAGAGGTGGTTGTAGCGGTATCATCAGACGGGATCACCAAAGATAAGGCGCGGTTGAAATTTTCTATTCGCGATACCGGAATCGGCATCCATAACTCTCAGTTATTCGATCTTTTCAAACCGTTTACCCAGGCTGACGGATCAACGACGCGCCGATACGGCGGCACGGGTCTCGGATTAACCATATGCAAGAGGCTTGTTGATTTGATGGGCGGCAAAATCTGGGTGGAGAGCACAGAGGGAAAAGGGAGCACCTTTTATTTTGATTTGGAGTTCCGTGCATCGCCCAAGAGAGAAAAACTCTGTGATCAGGCAGGATTATACAAAGAACTGGCAGGGGTCAAGGTATGTGTTGCAGATAGAAATCAGGGATCACGATATGTACTGGAGAAGATCCTGAAGACATTCGGCTTTGCAGTCACATCCTTTGCCGCAGAAGACGATGCCTTCAAGGCATTGAAAAATGCGTCGGATTTTCAAACCCCGTATACAATGTTTGTCGTCAATCTCAAGAATCCCCATTCTGATATCCTGCGAAAGATAAAACAGGATGACAAGCTAAAAAACATTAAGATATTGGCGCTGACCGATTTCAGTCAGAATGTTCATCTTTGGAAAAACGAGGATGCCGTGGTAACAAAACCGATCAAGTATTCATCATTGTATCGCAAGATAATGAAAATCTACGATATTCCTGTTGTCGAGGATCCTTATGCTTATGCGCATGCAGATAAGAAGCAGGTGTCCCTCGATCATATAAAAGGTGCAACAATATTGCTTGTAGAAGACAATACGATTAATCAGCAGGTGGCTCAGGAAATACTTAAAACAGCAGGGATCAATGTTGATATTGCCGGCAACGGTCAGGAAGCACTTGATATGATTGATGATAAATTATATGATGCTGTTCTGATGGATGTGCAGATGCCGGTAATGGACGGATATGAAGCCACTTTGTTGATAAGGGAAAACCCAAAGTATAGGGATCTTCCGATAATTGCCATGACCGCCCACGCCATGAAGGGCGACAGGGAAAAGAGTCTTTCTTCCGGCATGAATGATCATGTTACCAAGCCGATTGAACTTCAACAGCTCTATAATGCATTGGATAAGTGGATCAAGCCGATCGAGAAGCACAGCAATAGGGATATAATAGAGCCTGAAGAAGATGACAGGGGACCAGAAAAAGATGATGCACAGGTATTTCCGGGCATTGATATCGATGAATGCCTTGTACGTCTGTGCGGTAACAAAAGATTGTTTAAAGAACTTTTAAGCGATCTGTATCGGGATTATCATGATGTGGCAGAGAGAATAAAGGATGCCCTTGAAGATGAAAATACAGAACTTGCATATCGATTGACGCATAACATCAAAGGGGTGGCAGGAAATCTGTCGGCAAAAGAATTGCAGAACTCTTCGATGAGGCTGGAAAAGCACATAGCAAATCATGAGAAGGCACATTTTGACGATGCGATTATGAAGGATTTTGAAGAATCTCTAAACCAGGTAATGGAATCAGCACGAAAGGCGCAGCATGAATATGCAGCGGATCAGGAAGATGAGATTGAAAATGCAGCACAAGAAGGCGAGTTGGATTATTCTGCTGTAGGGCATCATCTTGTTTACCTTGCCGAACTCCTGAAAAAGAACGATCTGGAAGCGGTAAGTTATATTACCTTATTGAAACAGACAATTACAGGTAATGAGATAAAAGATGAAATTGGTGAGCTGGAAAGAGATATAAACCGGTATAATTTTAACAGGGCCAGGAATACTCTTTCTGCCATTGCGCATTCAATGGGAATTTCTTTGGAGGTAGATATATCATGAAAGATGAAACTCTTGTAAGGCAGAAGATACTCATTGTCGATGATGAGCCTGCAAACATTAAAGTTCTGGGAGAGATGCTCATGTACGATTATCAGATCAGTTTTGCGAGTAACGGTCCTGAAGCGATCGAACTTGCAAAATCAAATCTTCCGGATCTGATCCTGCTTGATATAGTGATGCCTGAGATAGATGGGTACAATGTATGCAGACAGCTCAAAGAGGATGAATCAACAGAAAAAATCCCTGTTGTCTTTATTACTGCAAAGAATGCAGAGGAAGACGAAAAAAAAGGGTTTGATCTCGGGGCGGTTGATTACATTACAAAGCCTTTCAGCCTATCCGTGGTACAGGCCAGAGTAAAGACCCACCTGGAGCTGAAGCGGCATCGCGATTTTCTCGAATGGCTCCTGAAAAAACGCACGAATGAGCTGGAGGATACCAGGAGAGAATACATGCACCTGTTTCTCAGAGGCAGAGGCCTTGACGATTTTGACAAAGATGACAGCAATAAGGATAGATAAGGGCAGACAATAGCTCTGATGAAAAATGCCCATGCAAAAAAGACAAAAAAATGCCAGAAGAAGTAATAGGTATAAGGACTAAGTTCGAGAGGACTTGTCCCCTCTTCTGGCGTAAAGGAGGTCAGAACAACACTTGTTGTTCTGACTTTATAATATCATATGATAAGACAGTATATCAGAAAATGCCCCATAGTTATGTAGGTCATTTACCTACGCATCTATAGGATAGATCCTACTCATTGTGATGACGTGCATAGTGTCTGCCACATGCCTGTTTAAACAAAGGAACCTATAAGTATCTTAGCTGAAAGATGATTGTGTTCTTGCTGTGGTACCCCTGATAAGGGTAAATCGGCGGAGAGCTGATCGATCAACCGAGCTGGATTCACTCCATTTATCCGCGAAAAGTGCCCAGGTATCGAAAAGATCTATGAGTGTCTCTTCAAACAATGGATGCTGACTGCTCAGAGATGCTTCTCCCAGGAGTTTTTGCCTCATGGTTTCCGTGCCTTCAAAGTCTGTTTGAATCGCCTCGCGGATTTCTGAAAGGGTAAACAGGGCATCTTTGGATAAAAATGCAGAAAGTACGGTTATCGCCTTTGCAAGATCTATGAGTGATAAGGCGCTGATACGATCGAGGGTAGAGTATCTGCAGGATAAAGAGGTCGTTGCCCCCTGACTGCTTAGGGCAGAAATATTCAGCGTCGATAAACATGGATGAACAATGCCGGTATTGTTCGGACCCAGGAATACATTGCCCTGCTCAGGATTCTTTATCCGGGCTGTCTGCCGAATCAGGGTATAATATTGGCTCACCATTATCTGATTGCGTTTTTTTCTGATTTCATCTTCAGCCATGGACGGTTCTTTTGAAGAGAAATCACTATATTTGAGCAATATATCAAAGATTTCAGCATGGTGTGTTCTGAATAAAAGATCCATGGTTTCCAGCGGATTCCAGCTGGGTTCCATGTTGTCTGCATATACGATCCAATCGCGGAGTTTTTCTGAGGGTGTGCAGGTTTTACAAGAATATCTTTTCGTGCCGATGTGCTCGTGATAGATATCCGGGCACCACCGGGCTGTCTTTATGCAGTCAATGACTTTATGTTTGAAGAAATCCGAGAGGTCTTCTCTCCAGCGAACTGTCAGGACAGGCTGCTCGGTAGGGATATTTATCCTGGCCTGAAGCATAAATTTGGACAGCAGTGTATCCGAGGGATTTCCATGACTGTCCGATCCAGCCAGGGTTATATACTGATTTACCGGCCTGTAAAGGTAAGCTCCCCGCTTGTCTTTATATACCGTTATAATCTCTTCGCACTTTATCCGCATTAGTTCCAGCAGTTCCAATGCTTCGTTGGAACTCAGGGTTCCGTCTGACAGATCATTTTCAAAATAGGGATTCAGATACTGATCGAAACGGCCTGGAGAGGCGTTCCTTTGAGGAAATTCCAGACACATGCAGACATGAACGAACCAGAAGGACTGCAGCGCCTCCCGGAAAGTGTCCGGCGATCTTCTCGGCACTTTCATGCAGATACGGGCAATCTCGGTTAATTCCATTTTTCTCTTTGAATCCGTGCACAATGAGGCCTGTCTTTGAGCTTCATGCGCATAGTTTTCGGCAAAAGAGACAATCCCTTCAAGCAAACAGATGATGCCGTTTAAATATGCTTTCAGTTCATTAAAGTATGGATTCGTTTCGCATACAGAAACTTCAAGGAACTCCTGAATGTTTTCAATGATCGAGTCTGCGCCCTGATCCAGGAAGTTTTGATAGTTAATCACGAGCCATTCATCGGGGATATAGGAAAGTACGGATTGAGGACCTTTGTGCGGCTTGTTAATATCTGGATGGTCACATGTGGTTCCAGTTTCAAGGCAATGTTCCTCGATGAGAGTGTACAGATCCTTTCCAAGCCAGAATTGTGCCGCTTTATCAATCTTCTCCCTGTCCTCTTTTGATACTACACATTCACGTGAAGGTCTTATGCGCGATGCACCTGTTTTCAATCCTTCCAGGGCAGGAATATTCTGTTTTCCTTCCAGTTCGGGATAAACCTGTGCACCCATGATATACCGGGAAATGCTGCCCACGAGAAGTTCATTGTCAAAGATCACAGGAGTTATATGAGACAGCACATGCCGGGATGCGCCGGCTGTTTTCAGATATAAATGCTCTTGTGCATGTTCATTCATATACTCGGTATAGAGGACAGCTCTTTGTGAATCGACTCTGGAGGATGTTCTGTAAAGCTCTTCATACAGAGTTTTAACTCTATGCGTCTCGGGTTTTCCATAGTTTGTCGGGATTTTAAACATGATGACACTGCCCTCCCACTCTTATGACTGAAAGATAAAAAAGACCTGTATTGTGAAATATATCATAGAGAAAAGCATGCTTTTATCAGGAAACGACTGATAGATTCGTAGGATTTTCTTTAATATGGCATAAGGGTTAGTCTGACATAAAGGGCAGAGTGCTTATGGATATCTCACAGTGAATATAGGAAAAAGTGTTTTTTGAAACTGCGTTAATCCACCAGCTTGTTCTGAACTGCATAGAGAACTATTTCAGCATTGTTTTTCATATTCATCTTTTCCATAATGCGGGATCGATAGGTGCTTACGGTCTTTACGCTCAGGCAGAGTTCATCAGCTATCTCCTTGATTGTCTTGCCCGACGCAATCATATGCATAACCTGGTATTCCCGGTCAGACAGGGATTCATGCACGGGTTTGTCAGAATCGCGGTCCAATTCATAGGTGAGCCGTTCTGCAAGTGTAGAGCTGATGTATTTGCGTCCGGATGCAACTTTGCGAATTGCAGAAATCAGTTCATCCGGGGCGCTTGATTTGGTGAGATATCCCGATGCCCCGCCTCTCAATACGCGTATGGCATAATGTTCTTCCGGATACATGCTTAGAATCAGAACAGGAAGTTTCGGTTTGGTGTGCTTCAGCTCCCTGAGTACTTCAAGGCCGTCTCTACCGGGCATGGATATGTCCAGAAGGACGATATCATAAGCGTTGTTCCATGCATAGTTGAGCACTTCCTGCCCGTTGGCCGCCTCATTCACGACAATAATATCGTCGGTTTCAGAAAGGATCTGTTTGAGGCCTTCACGGACAATCGGGTGATCATCGGCAATCAATACCCGTATCATCTTGAACCTCCGTCAGAATCAATTGGGATAGACACGATAACACTTGTACCATGTCCTTTTTTCCCGGTAAACACCACATCTCCACCGCTAAAATAGGCCCGTTCACGTATACCCATAAGGCCGAAGGATTTTGAATCTTCAATCTGCTTTCTGGTTATCCCCTTACCATTATCCGTTACGATCATTTTCAGCATACCGTCATCTGCCTGTAATGAAGTTTTAATATGAGATGCATTTGCATGTCTTGCTACATTTGTCAGTGTTTCCTGAAAGATACGGAACACGGTCGTTGACTGATCCTTATCAAGGGTTATATCTTCAGGATCAACCGTAACCTCACAGGTTATGCCCGTGCGTTTCTGAAATTCATCAGCCTGCCATTCAATTGCCGGTACAAGTCCCAGGTGGTCCAGAAGCCCTGGCCTCAGATCCATTGTGATGCGTTTCACCGATTGAATAGTCATATCGATGAATTTCAGCATGAGGTTGATCTTGGTATGAAGAGGTTTTGTTTCCTGCGGAAATTTTCTTGATAAGTAGGACAGGTCCATCTTCAATGCAGTGAGAACCTGGCCAAGCTCGTCATGGATTTCCCTGGCAACGCGCGTTCTTTCTCCTTCACGAACGTCCTGTGCATGCTTATGAAGGTTGCGCAGCTGTTCCCGCGAATGCATGAGATCTTCCTGCGCCTTTTTCATTTCTGTTATATCCAGCAAAGAGAGCACGCTCTTTGCAGAACCCGGGATCATATTGGCAGTGGTGAAGATGTCTTTGGTAACACCTTCTTTATCCACAAAATGGAATTCATAGTTTCTTGGCGCTGAGAGAGGATCTTTCCTTCGCAATCCATGGTACATTAAAAGCCGGTCTGTATCTTTGCTGTCGATAAAATCCGTGAACCTTTTCCTGCCTTCAATCTCATGTCTGGGAAAACCTGATAATTTTTCAAATTCCGAGTTTGCAAGTGAGAGAATGATGTTTTCTTCGAGGATTGCCATGGCGGTTCCGGTATTCTCAAATATTGTCCTGTATCTCTCCTCGCTTTCCTTTAATGACTCTTCAGCCCTTTTCCTTTCTGTGATGTTTCTCGTGATGCCGACAAATCCATCGGGCCTGCCGTTTTTGTCCAGGACAAAACTCGATGTCACCTCCGTCCATATGACGGATCCGTCCTTGCAGATCTGCTCCAGTTCCATGGTGATCGATCTGTCTGTATCGATTTTTGCACCGCTTTGTTCCAGAGAAAGGTATCTTTCGGCCAGGGATATGAGTCTGTCGTGCGACTCCGGGGTGAAGATCTTGTCCAGAGGCAGGGACATGGCCTCCTCGACCGTGTAGCCTCTGAATCTTAAGACCGATGGGCTGATGTAGGTATAGCGAAGATTTTTATCCAGGACCCAGATGACATCCTGGATATTTTCAGCCAGAATCCGGTAGCGTGCATCGCTTTTCCTGAGGTTTTCTTCGGCCTCTTCGGTTTTAGTAATGTCATAGATCATCCCCTGAATCTCTGACACTCTTCCTGTTTCATCACAGATGTTCTGAATGTATTCGTGTATCCAGCGTATTTTGCCATCCTTGCGGATTATGCGGTACGTAAGTTCTGTAGCATAATGCGGGGTTGTTCGAATGCTTGGTAAAATTTCCATGCTTATCCTGCGGTCTTGAGGGTTGATGATCTGCTCCCAGGTTGGAGATCCCTTAAGAAAATCGTCTTCGGTATATCCGGTGATCTCCTCCACTGCACCGTGCAGAAAGATCGGCATGTTGCCCAGGGTGTTTCGATATGCAATCCCCTGCAGATTCTGAACAAATGAACGGTATCTTTCCTCACTGTCTCTAAGGGCTGTTTCGATCTTTTTTCTTTCAGTTATATCGACCCCTGCGCCGTAGATGAAATCAAGATCTCCATTATCCTTTAAAACAGGCCGGCCTTCCCATTCTACCAGAATCTGGGAACCGTCCTTTGTCAGGATATGGTTTTCGTTTTTGGTGGGACGGTTCTGTTCTACGAGATTGAAGAAGATCTGTGATACCATTTCCTGTTCACGTTCAGGAATGAACGATGTGAGATAATCCCTGCCCTCAACCTCGGCATTTGTATATCCAAGCTTTTTCAGCATGGAATTATTCATCATGATAGTCTTGCCTTCCGGGCTTATTGCAGTAAAAAAAGAAGGAGATTCCTGGAGGAGTATCTCAGAGAAGATCTTTTCTTTATATTGGTCGTTTTGGATCCGGGAGGTTTTTTTTATTGATTGAAACAGGGTCGATCCAACGATAAGTGCAATGAAGGCAAGAAACCCTGTTTCCAAAAGGGCTTCTTGCCAGTTCAGCCGGGTTTGCTGTGCCCCTAGAAGGGTATGAGGCAAATCGATCACCTCATTGAGCCAGATCAGTATACTCATGAGAAAAAATAAACCCAAGATCACTATCCAGATTTTAAGGCTGGGCGTTGTATTCCTGTTTCTGCTTCGCAAAGGCGGAGAGACATTCAAAATTGTCGATCCTCCCGTTAATCCCATGCATGGCTTACATGCTTTCATAGCTGTGTACATCTGTATAGGATATAGTATGTCATCAATAAATAATACTCTATAAAATTTTTCAACAGGTATTTATCGTTAGGTTGCCCTGAACCTGCCGGGCCGGTTATTCTTTCATGGCATAAATATGGTTTCTGTCTTTACAATGTCCTTAAATGATATCTTCTCACAAGAGAAGGATTCGAGGATGGCAAGAGGAGAGATGGTCCTTCCTTCGATGAATCGGATGGTCAGTGTTGTCCGGTCATACGAAGCAAGAAAATCGTTCACCCTTAATTCGTTTTCTCCTTTTCGAATCGTAGCAGCATCATCAAGAGACAGGGTAAACGGCTTGCTGGAGAGATACACATAGGAAGAGACCTTCTGCAGCTTGCCTCTGCTGCACATAAAGGCCCTTGATCCGTCGGGAAGGTGCCTGTTCAATAAGGAGACGATCTCTTCGGGCTCCAGTTCTTTTTTAAGCTCAATCTGTATGAATTCACTGATTGAAGCAATACCGAATGATGTGGGCGGGGTGGTGCTCATCTTCATCACAGGGCTGAACCCTTCGGAATAAGCGGCTATCATCCCTGCACGACGTATGGCCCGCTTGATCATTTCCATGAAATCCCGTGGAGAGAGAAAACGCAGTTCATCCTCCTTGGTGATACCCACAACATATTTGCAGGTCCCCGGATGTTCTGTTTCAGGAAACAGGAAAACTGGATCGGTTTCCTTATACAGGATATTGGCTGTTCCTTCATTGCAGACCCCGCAACCTGAACACTCTGCCTGCCTGCAGTCCGGAGTGGGCTCCGGGTTTTCCGTATAGGCGCGTATGCGTTCTTCAATCAGAAAGGACTTGAGAATCCCCATATCGATGAAATCCCATGGAAGATCCGTATCCTGCGGTTTTTGATCAATGTAGTGCCCGGGATCGATGCCTGTCTTGTCAAAAGCCTGCAGCCATGCATCTTTATTGAAGGTGTCTCCCCATCCGTCCAGATATGCACCGCCGGCCTCGGCACATGCTATAACCCTGGAAAGCTGCTCATCACCTCTGGAGAATACCCCTTCAAGAAATGTGAGGACAGGCTCCTGCCATTTGAGCGAGATGTTTTTCTGCCTGAGATTTGTCTGCAGGTATCTAATATGTTCTTCATGCCTTTGCTGCGAGAGCTGTTCCTCCCACTGAAAAGGGGTAAAGGGCTTTGGAATGAAACCAGAGATACTTATATTGAGCCTGCCGCGGAATCGTCTTGCAAGAGCACCTGACAGGGAGCATATGGCATCGATATCTTCTTCCTTCTCGGTAGGGAGTCCCACCATGAAGTACAATTTCAGCGACCTCCAGCCCAGATCCTTGATTATGTCGATGCTTCTGAACAGATCTTCCTCGGTATTACCCTTGTTGATTACCCGTCTGAGCCGTTCGGTTGCCGCCTCGACAGCCATGGTGAATCCTGCCTTTTTCACCGATGCAATGATGTCTGCTACCGGCTTTGTTATCCCTTCCACACGCAGCGAAGGGATGCCCACGGAGATCTCACGCGATGGACAGGAAAGCGATTCCATGAGGGTATTGATATAGGTGAGGTCGGTCACTGACAATGCAAGCATGGCAATGGTGTCATATCCGGTGGAAGAGATCCCCTTTTGAAAGGAATCAATTACTGAGCCGAACGATCGCTCCCTGTATGGCCTGTAGGTCATTCCTGCCTGGCAGAACCTGCATCCTCTGGTGCAGCCCCGGGCAACCTCCACTCCGATACGGTCGTGTACGATGGAAATATTGGGGAGTACCGGGTCATGGGGAAACGGATAAAGATCAAGATCTTTGAGGATACGCTTTCTGGTATGACGGCTGTATCCAGGCCGGTAGACCCCTGATATCTCGGACATAGCCAAAAGGCGTTCTTTTCTGTCCCGGGTCTTCTTGCAGATAAGGGCGATTTCCTGAACAATCTCTTCGCCGTCCCCGATTACGATCAGATCAAAAAAATCGGAGACCGGACAGGGATTGTTCGTGCTTGTCCCGCCGGCAATGATTATGGGGTCGGCATCAGAACGTTCCTGCGCATATAAAGGGATGCCCGAGAGCCTGAGCATCCTGACAACCGTACTGTAGGAGAGCTCGTAGAGCAGGGAAAAACCCACGATATCAAAAGATTTAAGCGGACGCTTTTCCTCAAGGCTGTATAATGGAATGTCATTGCGTGAAAGCGCCTGGGCCATGTCGTGCCAGGGTGCGAATACCCGCTGGGCCCATACCCCGGGCATGGCATTGAGGATAGCATACAGGATTTTGATGCCGGCGTGCGACATGCCTATTTCATAGATATCAGGGAATGCCAGGGCAAAACGCACCTTTACCTCGGAATCGGGCTTGATCACTTCGTTGATCTCACCGCCTGTATATCTGCTTGGTCTGGTTACATGATAGAGGATCTCAGCATCGATTCTATTAGTCGGCATATCTGTATGCGTTCTCTCTTTCGGGTAAGTTTTTCAGCGAGCATAGCGTCGTTCCGTAGGCTAACCCTATATGAATACAATAGTCAAATACATCATGGCCGGGTCATAACCCTTGCCACATAAGTATTGACATGATAATTGGGTGAAACGAAGAGGAGGGGTTATGTCTGAAGAAAAACTCACGTTGGGGCAGTATTTTCGGGCAGAGCGGGAAAACAGGGGCATTGACCTGAAAGAGATTGAAGAAAGAACAAAGATATCTGCTCAAACCCTCAGATTTCTTGAAGATGATCAGATAGATATGCTTCCGCCCCGTGCCTTTTTACGGGGGTTTCTCCAGGTAATAAGCAAGGAGTTTGATTTTGATGAGGAAGAACTCGTGAAATATCTTGATGATACGATTGCCTCATACGGCCATCAGGAAGAACCTTTCCGCAGATTCAAACCCGGAGATACAACCTTTCTCACCAGAACGATCATAATCGTTGCCGTGGTCTTTGCGCTGATTGTTTTTTTCAGCATTGCCGTGAAAAAGTGTACTGGTTTGAATCCGCCCCAGGGATGTGCGGGCATGTATGCAGAGACTGTTGTCGAAGAATCTCAGAATTCCTGGAAAATTGATAATTACCCCGGATAGCAGCGCTGTCCGTATAAAAGGGGTGTGGTATGCCGGTCAAGGCCTCTGATATAAAACTGCTTGAAGAATATATCGAAAAGGGTTGGGAATTCCATATCATCGATATGCTTCACGATCTCAAACCATTCGAGATCGCAGAGCTTATAGAGGCCCTTGACGAAGAGTCCAGAGGTAAATTCTTTCTGCTCCTGGATGTGGATACAGCATCAGATGTTATTGCAGAACTCTCATCCGAAACCAGAGATGATATACTTGACGACATATCCGATACCGATCTTGCACGGATCGTTGCGGATATGGACTCGGACGACGCTGCAGATCTGGTAGGTGATCTGCACGAGGAAAGGGCAGAGCGTGTCCTTGCCGCAATGAGCCCGAAAGAGTCCTCGGATATCAAATCCCTGTTGAAATATCCTGAGGATACAGCCGGCGGCATCATGCAGAGAGAGCTGATATACGCTCTTCCGGGTGCCACTGTTGACGAGGTGATAGCCAGAATACGCCAGCTCTATTCCGATATCGACAACATACATATGGTCTATGTGGTCGACAACAAGGGCGTCCTGGTAGGAACGGTGCCTCTGGTACATCTCATCCTGTCAAAGACCGAGACGACCATTTCCCAGATCATGGATGTAGATCCTGTAACAGTGCCGGTAAAGATGGATCAGGAGGATGTTGCCCAGCTGTTCAGAAAGTACGACCGTGTAGTCATGCCGGTCGTCGATGATGAGGGGGTGCTTCTCGGGAGGATCACAGTGGATGACATCGTGGACATCATTGACGAAGAAGCCACCGAAGACATGTTTATGCTTGCCGGCGCGGAAGAGGATCTGCTGACATCGTCGATCATGAAGAATGCCTCCACCAGGATACCCTGGCTTTTCGTGTGCTGGCTGGGCGGAGTGCTCACCACGTTTCTGATAAGGGGCTTTGAACCCAAGATGGGCCATATTCTCGGTATCGCCGCCTTTATGCCAATCATCCTCGGCATGGGAGGCAATGTGGCTGCACAGTCAGTGGCACTGATTGTACGGGGTATTGCCACAGGTGTTTCCAATACCATGAACTTTAAGGAAATAGTAGGAAAACAGATAGGTGTCGGTCTCTTGCTGGGGGTTATGTACGGGATCATGCTCGGGGGGATCGCCTTTGTTATCTATCCCGAGGATCCGCGGATGAGCATTGTCGTGGGTCTTGCAATCCTGAACTCCATGGCTCTGGCGGCATTTCTGGGCACAGCCCTGCCCATCTTCTTCTACAAGGTGGGAAAGGACCCTGCAGTCGCTTCCGGACCTTTTGTAACCACGGCAATGGATCTCATAGGCGTTGCATCCTATCTGGGTATTGCTGTAGTGCTCATTTTGTAAACTCATATGACCCGCTTTACAACAGATGCCATTATTCTCCACTGTATCGATTTTGCGGAGTCCGATAAGATCGTGTGTGCGCTTACAAGAGACAAAGGTGTAATCCATGCCATTGCCAGGGGAGCCAAGAGGAGCAAGAAGCGTTTTCCAGGAACCCTGGAACCGTTCTGCGAAGTGACCCTTGACATATTCACCCGTAGAAGTGGAGATCTGCAGCGTATCGAATCAGCGAACCTTCTGAGGGCAAACCTTGCCATCAGGGAGGATCTGGAGATTCTCGCCCATGCGAGCGTGCTTATCGAACTCGTAAA
>JAFGTK010000096.1 GCA_016934135.1 Deltaproteobacteria bacterium
AACGATATCGGGTTTGTACATGACAGCACAAATGAAAACACAAAGCTTGTAAGAAATTTCATACGTCATAAGATCCTCCCCCTGATGAAGGGGATAAATCCGGAGATCGCAGGTGCTCTATCACGTCTGTCCGATATCGCCCGTCATGAAGGAGAGGCCCTTGAAGGAATGGCCTGTTTACTGAAAGAACAGGCAGAGCTGTTCGACTGGAATCTTGTCCGTGCATATCGGGCCATTGATCTGATCAATGCCCACGAGGCCGTTGTAAAACGCACGATCATATCTATCCTCTCTGATATGCTGGGCGAACCCAGGGGAGTCGATGCTATACAGGTTCAGGGAGTTTTTGATGTTCTGACGGCAAAAAAACGCGCCCATACCGTGCAGAGACGCATCAGGACTGTCCTCGACGGACAGGCCATGGTCTTTATGGATGCCGGGAAAGGGCCTTTTTTCGAGTTCCTGCTTGAAAGACCCGGCATCTTCCGGATCGAGAATCTTCATCTGGCAATAAAGGTCGATTTCCCTGAGATAAACCGCATGCCTTTGCGGATACGATCATTGGGAAACGGTGACCGTATCCTGGGAAAACGGGTAGTTAAGATCATGTCCGACAAAGGGATAATGAAATCTCTGCGCAGATTCTGGCCCATACTGGTCTGCGGCGATGAAATAATCTCCATACCCGGTATTCTCGATACTGAGAGCGAACCGGCTGTACATACGGAATTTCCCTGTCATGAATAATCTGAACGATCATCTCTCAAGGATTACCTCTGTTGGAACCCTCGTTCCCTCACTTCGGGCAATGATTATTGCCTCGGCATTTAACACAAGGCGCACATCTGTATTGTGGATCGTGGAGAACACAGATGAGATGTATCAGGCTGAAGAAGACCTGCTGTGTTTCCTCGACCGGCCCCATATTCTGACCTTTTATCCGGTAGATGTCCGGCCATATCAGGATGACAGCCCTTCCAGGGAGATCGTTGCCAAGAGGATATCCGTTCTATACCGACTGATGAAAGGGGACCCTGTTGTCGTCATTGCACCGTTTGCCGCTGTTGTTCCATATGTCATAGCGCAAGACGATCTTGCAGGCCTGGCAACAAAACTGGAAGTGGATACGGATATTGACAGGGATGAGTTTGCGCACATGCTTTCCCATCGCGGATATACCCGTGAAGCCCTTATAGACGACGTCGGGCAGTTCAGCATCAGAGGGTCTGTAATCGATGTATTTTCCCCGGGTATGGAAGATCCTGTCAGGCTCGATCTGTTCGGCGATACCATAACCACAATAAAGACATTTAACCTGGCCACACAGAGATCGAAGAAGAATATATCCTCGGCACTGATTCTTCCTGCCAGCGAGATCCTGCTCGACACTCACCACATCAAGAATGCAAGGCCCGCACTCAGGCGGATGAAGGACCCGTCTGTTTCATATCTCATAAGCGATATTGAACAGGGAATCCATGCGCCGGGCCTGGAGAGATACCTTCCCCTGTTCTATGAGACGCTCTCTTCCATATTCGACTATCTTCCGAGTAATGCTGTCATTGCAGGCCCTGACAGAGGCGATCTCAGCAATATGTGGGATCAGGAATTCAACAGGTACTCCCATGCATATGAACGCTCTGAGGACAATCTGAGCAAATATCTGAAGCCCGAAAAACTCATTACAGGCAAGGAAGCCATATTGGGTACCCTTGAAAAGGCTGCAGTGCATATTTCGACTTCGATCGGATCGAAAGGGGAAGAGCTTGAATATCAGAGTCCTCTGGTTTCCCTGCATGCAAATCATGACAGTGATGCGCTCTTTGCATATATCGCTCTGCTCAAAGAACAGGGCATGGATGTCTTTGTTTTTGCAGGCACGCATATGCTCTTTGAACGCATAGAATACGCGCTGTCAAAAAGGGGGCTTTCATCTGTTGCTGCCCCGGGATCATCGATACTGAACAGGACCGGCCTGGGCGCAAGGCTGTACCTGGTCGAGAGCCTGATCTCTACAGGCTTCATCCTGCCTTCGCTGGGCGTTGCAGTTGTCTGTGCAGACGAGGTTCTAGGGTCGAAAAAACGCAGGAAGCACGCAAAGGGTTCTCTGCCGATCCTGAATCCCTTTACACAGCTGAATGTCGGAGACGCTGTCGTGCACAGAGACAACGGCATCGGGATTTTCAAGGGTGTTGTCAGGCTTGATCTGGACGGGTTCAAGAGCGATTTCATTCTCCTGGAATACCTGGGAGGAGACAAGCTGTATGTGCCGGTATACAAGCTCTCGCTTCTGCAGCGCTATATCGGCGAGGTTGATCATTTCATTATAGACAAGCTGGGCGGAACAAGGTGGACCAGGGCCAAAGGAAAGGCCAGAGAATCCGTGGCCAGGCTGGCTAATGAACTTCTGGGGATTTATGCAAAGAGGGAGAGCAGCCGCGGAACCTCATTTGATACAACAGGAAGTTTCATAAGCGAATTCGAGGATACATTCCCTTATGAAGAGACCGATGATCAACTGAAAGCTGTTGAAGACATCTATGCTGACATGTCCTCGCACAAACCCATGGACAGGCTCGTATGCGGCGATGTGGGATATGGAAAGACAGAGATCGCACTAAGGGCGGCATTCGTAGCATCCATGGCCGGCTTGCAGGTCGCAGTCCTGGTTCCCACAACATTGCTGGCCAGGCAGCACCTGAAAACCTTTCAGGAACGCTTTGAGAAATGGCCGATCCGCATAGAGGCTGTCTCGGGTTTTTCCACATCAGGCAAGAACAGCGAGGTTTTAAGGGCACTGGAAGAAGGCAAGGCAGATATCGTAATCGGCACGCATGCCCTGCTTTCCGACAAGGTAAAATTCAAAAACCTGGGATTGCTGGTTGTGGACGAAGAACACAGGTTCGGGGTTAAGCACAAGGAACAGATCAAGGCAAAGAGATCAGAGATCGAGATCCTCACACTTACGGCAACGCCCATACCCAGGACCTTGAATATGGCCATATCCGGCATTCGCGACCTTTCGATAATCGAGACCCCTCCTGCAGAGCGCAAATCCATTGAGACCATTATCTCCAGATTTGACGAGGAAGAGATACAGCAGGCCATAGCCCGAGAGCTTTCAAGGGGAGGGCAGGTATTCTTCGTTCATAACCAGGTCTCCACAATCGATACCATGGCCGGGCATATTCAGGCCCTGGTGCCAGGCGCCCGGATAGGTGTGGCTCACGGACAGATGTCCAGGAACCAGCTCGAACGCATTATGGGCAGCTTTCTGGACAGATCCGTCAATGTACTGGTCACCTCCGCCATCATCAGCTCCGGGATCGACATACCCTCGGCAAATACTATTATCATCAACCGTGCCGACAAATTCGGACTCGCAGATCTTTACCAGCTGCGCGGCAGGGTCGGAAGATCGAAACTAAGGGGATTTGCACTGCTTCTCATACCTTCTGCAGGCCAGATAACCAGGGATGCAAGAAAAAGGCTTGCCGCCATAAAAGAATACGAGTCTCTGGGCGCAGGTTTCCATATGGCGCTTCGAGACATGGAAATACGCGGTGTCGGGGATATCCTCGGAAAAGCTCAATGGGGACACGTTACAGCCATCGGCTATGAACTTTATCAGCAGATGCTTGCCGAAGCTATAGGGAAACTGCAGGGCAAAGAGACAGTCACCGAGATAGACCCTGAGATAAGGATCGGGCTGGATGCCTATATCCCTGAAGAATATTGCCCGGATCAGCATCTGAGGCTGGGTCTTTATAAAAGGCTCTTCTCAGCAGGGTCCGAGGAGCTCCCTGAGATAACCGAGGGGATCTCGGATCTGTATGGAGAGATACCTTCTCCGCTGAAGGTGCTCATCGGTATTGCCGAGATCAGGGATATCATGAAAAAGATGAGGCTGAAAAAGATCGACAGGCAGGATAACACCTTGAGATTGTACCTGTCACGTGATAGCAAGATAAATCTCGGTAAGCTTATCGATATCGTGACCGAGAAGAATGGAAGGATCTACCAGGAAGGTATTGCAGAGATCCCCTTAGGTGATGAAGATGTACAGCATGAGATGCGTGATATTCTCTATAGTGTTGCTGAGTCTGCTTTTTAGCGCATGCTCCCAGAACAGAAACCCCTGCGTGATAAAAGTGGGGGATGTCTGCATTGAAAAACCCACGTTCAGGGACCGGCTGGAACGCTTTGCAGAAGAATCCCTTATCAGTTCCGAAGATGTACTTGATCAGATGAAATCCGTCATTGTGGACAATATCGTGGAGGAACAGCTTATCCTGCAGTATGCGCGCAAGGGCTATATAACAGTCACAGAGCAGGAAATCGATATTGCCATGAAGGGAATCATGGAAGGTACGGATAAAGAAGATCTGGAAGCGCTTCTTACAGAGGAAAGCCGGAACCTTGACGATATGAGAGAGTTCATCCGCACCAGGTCCATTATTAACCGGACTGTTGAAAAGGCGGTGAAGAAAGAGATCGCAGTGTCTCCTGAAAAAATAAAAAAATATTACGAAGAACACGAATCAGAATTCTTCAGACCCTCCTCAGTTGAGCTGTACCATGTGTTTGTAAAAGACAATTACAAGGCAAAAGAGGCGCTTGTCATGCTCCGGTCCGGAGTTTCTCTGGAACAGGTGGTGGAGAGGTACAGCGATTCACAAGAGGACGAACGCTCCGGTTTTATGGGTGTGTTCGTAAAGGGGGATTTACCGAAAGAGGTTGAGGACGTGGTATTTTCCATCCCTGAAAAACGTTATTCAGAGATAATAGATACCCTCAGAGGATATCATATCTTTTATGTTGCAAAGCGCTCAAAACCGGGTACACTGCCGTTAATAGACGCAGCCGACGAGATACGGTATAAACTCGCGGAAAAGATTTTTGAAGAGAACTATGCCAGGTTCATTGAAGATCTGAAAAAAGAATGTATTGTAGAGGTAAATTGGGATGAGATCAAATCTGTCTCTGTTAAGGAATAGCTGCCGGGCTCTGACGGCCCTGGTGGTTTTTCTTCTGATCGCAACGACTGCCCCGGCAGAAAAGATTGAAGGTATTGTTGCTGTCGTGGATGAAACCATAATCATGATCTCGGATCTCAGGGAGAGAATGGATGAACTGGGAGCGCCGCTATACAACAAGGCTGCAGAGCGTCAGGTCCTTGAGCTTATGGTAGAGACCATTGTTGTGGAAAAGGTTTACCGGTCTCTCGGGTTTCCTGAGGTTGATCTGGACGAGGCCGAACAATATGCACAGCGTACAGGCGTGAGTGTCAAGGATGCAGTCTCTCTGATCATGAAATCCACCCTGATGGATATGATGGTCAGGTCAAGGGTTGTTATCACCGAGAACATGATACAGGAGTATTACGACGGACATGATGAGTATACCGGAAGACTCTCTGTCAGGTTGAAGCAGATACTGGTCAAAGGAGATGAACTAAAGGCCCGGCAGGCATTGGAAGCCCTTAATGAAGGCAGGGACTTTGATGAAGTAGCAGGGGAGTTTTCCAGCATACTGATTTCCGGCAGTGCCGATATCGGATGGGTAGCCATAGAAGACCTCTCGGAAAGTATAAGCGAGGCTATAACCACGGCCGGACCAGGTGACATTGTAGGGCCGCTTGCCATGAATGATTATTATGCCATATTCGAAGTCATGGAAAAGGGTCTGTCCGGTAATAAGAGCATAGACGATGTCCGCGACGAGATCCTCTCCAAACTCGAAAGCAAATATCAGCAGGAAGCCTTTCAGCACTGGCTGGATAAGATGATGTCGGAATACTTTATCGGGGTGTATATTTAATCAGCGATGAAAGAATTCATCGAGATAAAAGGTGCCAGAGAGCACAACCTCAAAGGTTTTGACGTAGAGATTCCCAGGAACAGATTCGTCGTAATCACCGGGGTATCGGGCTCAGGCAAGTCATCGCTGGCCTTTGATACACTCTATGCTGAGGGCCAGCGAAGGTATGTGGAATCGCTGAGCGCATATGCCAGGCAGTTTCTCGAACAGATGACAAAACCCCAGGTCGAGTCCATAGAAGGCCTGTCTCCGGCTATTGCAATAGAACAGAAGACCACCTCGAACAATCCCAGATCAACTGTGGGAACAGTGACCGAGATCTATGATTATCTGCGTGTCCTCTTTGCAAGGATCGGCACGCCCACATGCTGGAACTGCGGCAGGCTCATCGAGTCCACGACAATACAGCAGATGGCGCAGTCGGTATCATCACTGGCGGAAGGCAGCAGGATAATCATCTATGCACCGGTGGTCAGCGGAAGAAAAGGGGAATACGGCAAGCTTTTCGCGTCTCTTACAAAAGACGGGTTTGTAAGGGTGCGTATCGACGGCGAACTCTACGATCTGGAAGATATTCCGCAGCTTGACAAGAACAGAAACCATACCGTCGATGTCGTGGTGGACAGGATAGTCATTAAAGAAGGTATCTTTTCAAGGCTCATGGACTCCATAGAGATAGCGTGCAATCTTTCTGGAGGCGTCCTCAAGGCAGGGGATGAAAAGGGCAATGAGACCGTCTATTCCGAACACTACAGCTGCCCGGTATGCAACATCTCCTTGCCCGAGATTACGCCCAGGATGTTTTCCTTCAACAATCCGCACGGTGCATGCGGGCTCTGCAGCGGCCTGGGTGTTCTTCTCAAGGTCGATCCTGAACTCGTTATCCCCAACACAAAGCTTTCGCTCATGCAGGGGGCTGTTGTACCATGGGGGTCACCTCCCGGAAGGTTTGCCTCAAGGATGATACGGCACCTCGGAAGGGCGCTCGAGTTCGATATCAATGCACCCTTTGAAACACTCGGTAAAGAAATACAGGAGGCCATCCTTTTCGGGGGACAGATCGGAGGGCCATATGGGTCTCCCTATGAAGGAGTGATCCCGAATCTTACCAGAAGACTCGGCGATACCGAGACCGGCGAGATCAGGACAGACATCTCACGGTTTCTGAATAACACTGTCTGTCCCGAGTGCAACGGAGCCAGGCTTAAAAAGGAAATGCTCCATGTTTTCATCGGGGAAAAGAATATTCATGACCTCACCAGTCTCAGTGTGGATGAACTTTCAAGGTTTTTCAGCCGGCTCACGTTAAGCGAGAAAAAGCACGAGATCGCGAGTACCCTGATCAAGGAGATCAGTTCCCGGCTCGGGTTCCTGATTTCAGTGGGCATAGGCTACCTTTCCCTGAGCAGGAATGCAGGAACCCTGTCATCGGGCGAATCGCAGCGGATCAGGCTTGCTACACAGATAGGCTCTGCCCTCATGGGTGTCATGTATATCCTGGACGAACCAACCATAGGGCTTCATCAAAGAGACAACATGCGTCTCATCAGCAGCCTGAAGCACCTGAGGGATCTCGGCAACTCCCTGATCATTGTGGAACACGATGAAAACACCATACGTGAGGCCGATCATGTAATCGATATGGGCCCTGGTGCAGGCGAGCACGGAGGGGACATCATCTTTCAGGGAACACCGCAGGAACTTCTGCTCAGCGATACCTCTCTTACAGGCAGATATATCTCGGGCAGACTGTCTATTCATCAGCCAGAAAAGAGAAAGCACAGGGGAAAAAGATTTATCAGGATCAGGAAAGCCAGGGCCAATAACTTAAAGGCAATCGATGTTGATATTCCCATAGGGCTCTTCACCTGTGTCACAGGGGTATCGGGTTCGGGTAAATCCAGCCTTGTTATCGATACGTTGTACCCTTATTTAAGCAAGACCTTGTTGGGATCCAGGGCTGTTCCCCATCATGTGGAAGCCGTCTACGGCATCGAATTCATAGACAGGGTAATAAATGTGGACCAGAGCCCGATAGGCAGGACACCCCGTTCAAATCCCGCCACCTATACCGGTGTGTTTACCGATATTCGGGAGATCTTTACGCTTCTGCCGGATTCCAGGGTCAGGGGATACAAGCCCGGTCGATTCAGTTTCAATGTAAAGGGCGGCAGGTGCGAAGCATGCCAGGGCGACGGCCTCATCAAGATCGAGATGCATTTTCTGCCTGACGTGTATGTGGTGTGCGATCAGTGCCGGGGAAGACGGTTCAATGATGAAACCCTGGAGATACGCTACAAGGGTCACTCTATTGCAGATGTTCTGGATATGAGCGTGAAACAGGCATATGACCTGTTCGAGGCAGTGCCCAAGATCAAAAAGAAGCTGCAGACCCTGATCGATGTGGGTATGGACTATATCAGGCTGGGCCAGAGCGCTACGACGCTCTCGGGCGGCGAGGCCCAGCGTACAAAGCTCTCGCGGGAACTCTCCAAACGCTCTACCGGCCGCACAGTGTATATCCTGGATGAACCCACCACCGGCCTGCATTTCGACGATATCAACAAACTGCTCAAGGTCCTGCACCGGCTGGTGGATGAAGGTAATACGGTAATCGTTATCGAGCACAACATGGATATTATAGCCTCTGCAGACCATATCATAGATCTCGGCCCGGAGGGCGGCATGGAAGGCGGATACATAGTTGCAAGCGGACCCATTGAAAAGATAGTCAGCACTGAAGGATCATACACCGGCGATTTTCTTAAAGAATATCTGCTCTCGAAATAAAGCTATACGATTTATCTTGGGGGAAAGGCTGAATACTCTGCTGTTTGTATACATATCATACGATATATTAGAGTAATCATAATTATCAATTATATAAATATCCTAATTATCCGATACTAATAATCATTAATGGGATCAGGAGGATATTTCTATGAAAAAATTGTGTTTTCTAGCTGCTTTTATCGTTCTTTTCGCCTCGATGTCTCTGCCTGCTTACAGTCAGAATTACCGCATAGAGGTGCTGCAGGTAACCAATATTGGGCCGTTTGAGAGTTCTTACCGGGGTTTTCTTGATGAACTTGCCAGTAACGGTATTGTCGAGGGAGAAAACCTCACGGTTAACAGGCGGATCGTTGACTTTGATGTAGAAAAAGGAGGGCTCTGGAAAAAGGTCGGTGTACTTATGAGGATCAAGAAAGAGGCCGGAGAGATAGTCGATGCACGTCCCGACCTGGTCCTCACCATCGGTACGCCTGCAACCAAGTATGCAAAGGACAAGATCATCTCAGCGGGTATCCCCCTGGTGTTCACTGCGGTTGCCATCCCCGAGGCCGCAGGGTGCAAATCCATAAACGAGGCAGGGGAAGGATTCACCGGGGCAACTCTCTACAAGGATATGAAGGGCATTCTGCAGATAGTCAGGCTCGCATTTCCTGATCTGAAGACCTTTGGTATCATCCACACAGACGATGACAACGGTGTGGCACAGGCCGAGGAAGCCAAGCTGAAGGCCCCACAGGTCGGGATGACAGTGGTTTCAAAAGAGGTCAACAAGAAAGACAGCATCAAGCCAGCGATAGCAGAGCTATACAATCAGGGCGCCCAGGCATTTGCTGTTCCTCTTGACAGCTATTACGGCATGAGAGACTATGAACCGACCCATGACCTTGCCGATGAATCGTTCGCACGAAAATTCCCGGTGTTCAGCCTGGTTCTGTGGAAATCACCGGGAGCCATCCTCTATGTTGGTGCGGATTTCGGTGTGATCGGTTCGTTATCCGGCAGCCATGCCGTAAAGATCCTCAAAGATGGTGCCAAA
>JAFGTK010000097.1 GCA_016934135.1 Deltaproteobacteria bacterium
GAACAGGTGATCTTCGACAACCGCATGTTTACCATTTATCTGCAGGGACTCTGGGTAATACTGCCGTCTATGGGAATATTGTGGCTGTTTACGATGATGTAGGAAAGATGCAGGATTGATTTTCCCCGGGCAGGCACTATCATTATTCCCAGCATGAAAAAGGGGGAGGTTGATAATGGAAGAGAAGCGACTGGGGGATTATATCGATATTGCAATTCAAAGGGAAGAAGAAGCACATGCGTTCTATACGGATCTGTATGAAAGAGTTGAGGACAAGGCTGCCAGGGATGCACTAAGACTGCTTGCACAGGAAGAGAAAAAACATAAACAGTTTCTTGAAGACTACCGCAGCGGCGGCTATGGGCAGGATGCCCTGAGAATGAATGAACCTGTAGATTACAAGATAGCAGAGCATCTGGAACAACCCGATATAAAAGAGGACATGGCAAGCAAGGATGTCTACCTCATCGCCGCACACCGTGAACTTAACTCTTATAATTTCTACACAGGGATTGCAGACCTCCACCCGGATGGGCAGCTTCGGGAAATATTCCGCAAGATGGCAAGCGAAGAACTCAAGCACAAGGAAAAGGTGGAATATCTTTATTCCAACGTCGCATTCCCCCAGACCGACGGGGGATAATACGCAATAATATACCCTTTAACCCCGGGAACGTATTTATCTGCAATCTCTGTATGCATTGAAACCCGGTCTCATCAAGGACTGGCATATACTTCATCTTTCTGATAGTATGGTGGACTTCTTATGATTACTATGGTGCAGTTTACACTTATCCTCTTGATATTTCTGGCAGTATTTGCATTTGCAATGATTGTGCGACTGATCCTGAACCGGCTGAATATCAGACACCTGAGAAACTTTGGACATAGTATACCTGAAGACTTCGAAGGCTTCATTGACGGGAAAACCCTGATCAGGATGAGGGATTATACTGTGGAGACAAGCCGCATCAGCTCCATCGAGAACGTCACCGGTGATATGATTGTAATCTCTCTTGTTCTGAGCGGTTTTTTTGTCTGGCTCAGCAATCAGATATCCGCCCTGGATCTGCATATCGTCATCTCCGGCACCCTCTTCTTTCTTTCCTGTTCACTCATTATGGGTACCGTGGAAATCCCGTTTGATCTGTATCGAAATTTCGTGATTGAGAAGAAGTTCTCTTTCAGTACCCTTACAATGAAGCTCTGGCTCAGCGATCTCTTCAAGTCAGTCCTCATTTCATTGATATTGCTGGGCAGCTTTCTTTCCATCCTTTTAAGCCTCATCCACTTCTTTCCGAAAACCTGGTGGGTATGGGCATGGATCTTTTTTATCTGTTTCCAGCTTCTCATCATGTGGCTGTATCCTGTAGTGATCGCACCTCTTTTCAATACATTCGAACCCATTGAGAACGAGGAGTTAAAGACCCGCATCTCCAGTGTGGCGCAGCGTAGCGGGATCACTGTCTCAGGTCTGTTCAGGATGGATGCAGGAAAGAGAAGCAGGCACTCGAATGCATATTTTACAGGTATCGGAAAGACCAAACGGATTGTGCTCTTTGATACACTGCTGGATACACACACCACAGAGGAAATCGTGGCAGTTCTTTCTCATGAACTGGGGCACTGGAAAATGGGGCATATAAAGAAACAGCTCATCCTTTCCATGGGAGTGTCTCTAGCGGCATTGTATCTGGCATATCTTCTTGTAAACAATCACCTTCTTTATTCCACGTTCGGATTTGAGGGAACATCTGTCTATATAGGACTTTTTCTCCTTACCATCATAGTAAGACCTCTCGCCTTTTTCCTTACTCCGCTCACAAGTATGCTCTCCAGGCATTTCGAACAGCAGGCAGATGACTATGCCTTCACCCTTTTGGGGAACACGTCCCCGCTTGTAAACGCTCTGAAGCAGCTGGCAAAGGAGAACCTGTCAAATCTTCATCCTCATCCGTTATATGCATGGTTCTACTACTCTCATCCTCCGCTGGTTGAACGCATCGAAAGACTGAAAAGGACCAGTCGGAACAAATAGAGTAACGTTAAGATTTCTTTTATGTAAATCATTTTCAAGTGAAGATAATGGTTGTGAAATCCGAAAAGGATACTTGACTCATGAGGGTGATCGACTATTTATCAGCAATATAATACATCATCTTGTGACATGAGTGCAGTAAGACAGCAGAATGTATTTTCAAGGCGAATGAGTTAAAGGGGGTAATGAATGAAGGATAAAGAAAAAAATTATTTCATAGCCTTATATGACGTAGCCAGGGTAATCAATGCGTCCCTGGACATGACCACCGTACTCGAACAGATTGTAAAATCAGTTGTCGAGGCCCTGAATGTAAAGGCATCCTCGATACGGCTGCTCGATTCAAAGAAAAAGTCGTTGATCATGGGAGCTGCGCACGGCCTGTCCAAAGGATATATAAGGAAAGGTCCGGTAGTGGTAAAGGAAAGCGGCCTCGACCAGAAGGCCTTGAAGGGTGAACTGATCTGGATCAAGAACGCGCAGACCGATCCGGACTTCCAGTATGGTGCCGGTGCACGGACAGAGGGGATAAAGTCTGTCATCGTCATCCCGCTGAAGACTGAAAACAAGGTAATCGGGGTTCTCAGAGTCTATACGGACAAGATACGGGAATTCAACAACCAGGAGGTTCAGTTTCTGGAAGCAGTGGCAAACCTGAGCGCTCTCGCACTGGAAAAGGCCCGTCTACATCAGGCGCTTCAGACAAATTACGATCTGCTGATAGCCCATAAATATCGTTTGGATGACAATTAAAGGAGGCATGCAATGGTCCGCCTAGGAATAAATGGATTCGGTCGAATAGGGCGCCAGGTATTAAAGGCGATTCTCGAAAGATATGCAGACTCGATGGAAGTCGTTGCCATAAATGATCTCTTCGATGTGGAAACCAATGCACATCTCTTTTCATACGATACGAACTACGGTCATTATACCGGGGACGTCCGTGTACAGAAAGACTCGTTTGTCATAGACAAACACAAGATCAAGAGCTTTGCTTTCCGTGATCCGTCTGCAATACCCTGGGATGATGAAGGGGTCGACATAGTGATAGAAGGCACAGGACTTTTCCGTACCGGCCCCGAGGCGTCCTCTCACCTGTATGGAGGGGCGAAGAAGGTCATTATCACCGCCCCTGCCAAACAGGAGGATCTTACCGTGGTCATGGGGGTCAACCACAAAAAATACAACCCGAAAAAACATCACATCATCTCGAATGCATCATGTACTACAAACTGTCTTGCGCCTCCTGCTCTCGTGATTCACAAGGCCTACGGCATTGAAAAAGCTTTGATGACCACTGTTCATGCATATACCAATGACCAGCGAATACTCGACATGCCTCATAAAGATCTGAGAAGGGCGCGGGCTGCAGCCATGAATATCATCCCTACGACTACGGGAGCGGCAAAGGCGGTATCGCTGGTTATCCCCGAACTGAAAGGCAGGATAGACGGGTATGCGCTCCGCGTACCAACGCCTACCGTGTCTGTTGTGGACCTCGCTGTTGTGCTCAAGAAAGAAACAACAACCGAGGACCTGAGAAACCGGCTGATACGTGCATCAAAAACCTACCTGAAAGGGATCATGTCCTGTGAGGATAAACCTCTTGTATCAAGCGATTTCAAGGGAGACGACAATTCCTCCATTATAGACCTGGAATTCACCCAGATACTCCAGGGGAACATGGCAAAACTTGTCACCTGGTATGACAATGAATGGGGATACTCCTGTCGCATCGCTGATCTGGCACACTATATTGCTGACAAGGGATTGTAGAAACCGGTAACCAGAGGAGAAGGGTTTCTATCCATAAAAAAGATTTCACGTGAATTTATCTGCTTAAGGATATCCTGCAGGTAACTGCCGTGTCCCTTGATGACCCTTTCGCGTGAAGAGATATGCATTCTCCATGAGTGTTCCATTCTTCTTTAGGAACACAGGCAGTATCATTGCCTTAAGCCCATGATTTTTAGAAGACCCTTTCTCTTCAGGTTCAATCCCTTTTGGCTTGACTCGTCACCGCAGCTTCCCTATAGTGCAAGCGCATTTTTTAAGGGGGAAGGTATATGCCAAAAAGAGATGACATTCACAAGATAATGATTATCGGCTCAGGGCCTATTGTTATCGGGCAGGCATGCGAGTTTGACTATTCCGGGACTCAGGCATGCAAGGCACTGAGAGAACTGGGGTATGAGATAGTCCTGGTCAATTCAAATCCTGCAACCATCATGACTGACCCTGAAATTGCAGATATCACCTATATAGAACCGCTGAACACAGA
>JAFGTK010000098.1 GCA_016934135.1 Deltaproteobacteria bacterium
AGGTCCAGGATCGACTTCTCGATGCGGGTCACCAAGCCCAGCAGTTCATCACTGCTTTTTTCCCTCAGGATGTTCGTAATGGACCTGTTCTTTGCCTGGAGCAGGATGCCGTTGTTCCAGCGTAAATTATCCGCCCGGTCAGGGCTCGAGAGATCGGGGGTATCGATAAAATCTTCCAGGGGCGGTTCCTTGACCACACGCGCAACAACCCGTGCAGGTGCACCGCTGTCCATCAGAGTGCTTATAGCTGTAAGTTCCCGGGTGGTTCGCAGGTAGCCGTTCACCGGGATCCAGTTTCCGTTTTCACCTCGCCGGGCCACGATCACCTGTTCATATGGCTTTGTACCGCGATTCGGCTTTTCCTGATAGAGCAGGCACACGAAGGAAACCGCCTGGCCGCCCTCCTTCGAGATATTGGGAGCAAGGAAACTCCAGTAGTTCTGACCGTCTATGGTAACCTTTTGGAGACGCGACTGCCGTGCCTTATGGGCTTCCTCCAGCATAACGGTGTCGATCGTGCGGAGGCTTTGTACGACCGCCTCGATCATGATGTCGGTGTTATACGTGCCGTATTTCTCTTTCATGGCATACGGTTTTCCGGACACAGGGATGCCTAAAAAGACTGTATCACGGGGCAGATCCGCTTCACCCGGTACCGGAAAGGAGCCCAGCGGCCCCAGGATGGTCACCCAGGTCCCGAATTCAACATCGAAGTTCACCTTTTTGCCTGCCATGCTTTCTCCGATGGCATTGCGGACGTCCGTGGTTATCGTATGACCCGTGATAGCTGTCCCGGAAAACGGGATGATGCCCAGCGTTAAGCCTGTCAGCATTCCCGCACGCTGCAGTCCGCTTGAATCCTGCTTTATCTCGGCTTTGACCATTATTGGCAGGGCTGTCCAGTCATCCGTAAAAAGCCCGGGGTAGATGACCTTGGCACGTTCCTGCAGCTGCTCCGCAGAGAGGCGATAGTCCTCCATTCCCGGATAGATTTCATCATAGACATCGGCATAGCTGATGATACTGAAGCGTGCCTGGCCGAGCATGAGCTGCGTATCGCCCGAAGGTTTCAGGGTGCTTGCCACCCGCTGTGAGGCGCACCCGCCCATGAACACGGCGACCAGCAACACCATCCCTGTGATAGATATGCGGCGGTTTCTCATGATTGTTACTCGCTCCTCTCGATGTAATATTCCTGTTTCCTGCAACCAGGATCTGAGGCCCAGCCGGGTGAATGGAAATGGGGACCTCGATATCTGGTCATATCGGCATTCAAGAGCCAGACAATTATATATTATTTTCTCAAACAAAAGAACACATAAGCTGCAATCAGCGAGAAAACAGGGACTTAAAAAGGGATATGTTATTTCATCTGCGCATCCTCTCATGATTTTCATTCAGACATCCGTAATAACACTATGGCATGACCGGGAAAATGAATCGAATACGCTTTCGCCTGTCCATCTCTGCCGAGACGTACAAGAGGTACTACAGCGGCGAGGTCAGATACGTGCTTGCCCGCTCATATGACGGCAGGAGGGTAAAGTTCCCTGCATCGTATCTGCGCAGGTTTGTCTCCCATGAGGGTATAACCGGTGAGTTCGAGATCGAATACGACGGGAACAACCGTCTCAAAGAGATCCGCCGTATCAGCTAGGGCACTTACATGACGAGTTCCCTGAGTAATGAAAAAACATGTGAAAAACAAAGTGAAACATGATACGTAACAACATGAAAAACCACTGCAAAAAGGATGTGCCATGAACGTACTCGTCACCGGAGGGGCCGGATATATCGGAAGTCATACCTGTGTGGAGCTGCTCAACGCCGGATATGATGTCGTGGTGGTCGACAATCTTTCCAACTCAAAGGTTGAATCGCTGAAGCGTGTTCAGGAGATCACCGGAAAGAAGTTGTCCTTTTTTGAGATGGACCTTCGCGACAGGACTTCTCTTGATACCATCTTCAAAAGGCACAGGATAGATGCCGTCATTCACTTTGCCGGGCTCAAGGCCGTGGGCGAATCCGTAGACATTCCGCTGCGCTATTATCACAACAATATCACCGGTACCCTCATGCTCTGCGAGGCAATGAAGGACAACAATGTCAGAAACATCGTGTTCTCGTCATCGGCGACGGTCTATGGCGACCCTCACACAGTGCCGATTCAGGAGGATTTTCCCCTGAGCGCCACAAACCCCTACGGCCGCACAAAACTCATGATAGAGGACATCCTTCGGGATCTGTACATTGCGGACCATACGTGGAA
This sequence comes from Deltaproteobacteria bacterium, assembly GCA_016934135.1. Lineage (GTDB taxonomy): Bacteria > Desulfobacterota > Desulfomonilia > UBA1062 > UBA1062 > DSAD01. The sequence continues at coordinate 2,270 of JAFGTK010000098.1, forward strand.
CATCGCCCTGCTGCGATACTTTAATCCTGTAGGCGCGCACAGCAGCGGGATGATCGGTGAAGATCCCAATGACATCCCCAACAATCTCATGCCCTTTATATCCCAGGTTGCCGTGGGAAAGCTTAAAGAGCTGTCCGTGTTCGGCGATGACTATCCCACCGTCGACGGCACCGGGGTGCGGGACTATATCCATGTGGTGGACCTGGCGCTGGGTCATATCTCGGCCCTGAAAAAGCTTCAGGAGAGCCAGGGGGTAGTGACGTACAACATCGGGACCGGCCGGGGATACTCGGTGCTGGAAATGATCCGGGCCTTTGAGAATGCCTCGGGGAAAAAGGTGCCCTACAAGATCGCAGGCCGCCGCAGCGGTGATATTGCAACGTGTTATGCAGATCCTTCCAGGGCAGAAAAGGAGCTTGCCTGGAGAGCGGAAAAAGGGGTCGAAGAGATGTGCGCGGATGCATGGCGGTGGCAGTCAAAGAACCCTGACGGATATGAATAGAGGCCTCAGGCACATGGCCTGAGGTACCGATCAACGTTGCTGAATTGATGACCATAATATAACCGGAAGACAAGCAAGAGGAAACAGACAGATGGATACGAACAAGAATTTTCAAAGAACCATCATGGACTTTGCCCATAAGCTCCAGACCGAAACCGGCACACCTTGTCCTTTTGATATCATGTCCGCTGCAGCACTTGTTCTGGCTACCATAACCAGGCATGCCTTTGACGGAACCGACCATGTTCCGCATCCCGACCGCTGCACCATTGAGAAATCAACGGTGGGGGCCTGCTTCATGGCCGCATGCTCAGTACCAATTATATACAGCCTGCAGGAGCAGAATATCCCCGTCGATGTAAACGAACTCATGAAAAACGCCGGAACCCGCCTGTTTCAGGAATACAGTGAAGCTGACCAGTGCACCATCATAGATGAAGGGATCCTGCTCTTTCAGGAAATATTCAGTGCATCCCGCGACAACAAGAAATTTGAAGAATGGATGGCCAGCGTCCATTCGGTGACAGACAAATACATCATGAGCAAGGGCGATACTGAATATGTGGAGCTGTTTGCACCGCTGTACCTTGTCCTTTTGATGGCAGCCCGTCAATTCACCATGCAGCTCCAGACCAACAGGGAATCATGACACATGGGAACATTCACAACTATTGCACGGCAGACAAAGGACAGGGCCGTTTCCAGGACACTGGAGACGCTGGGTCAGAGCTATGCCAGAAGATTCGGAAAGATCATGGATCTGAAACTCGATTCAGAAAACAAAGAGATTCACCTTGAGATACTGCTGAAAGGAGAATCCGATCCGGTTACAATACACGTATGGCGATATGAGATCATATCAGAGGGAGGCAGGCATTATCTTGTTGCAGGAGATATAGCGGTATCCAGGGAGTGGATGGAGGCCCTTGC
>JAFGTK010000099.1 GCA_016934135.1 Deltaproteobacteria bacterium
AAATATTTTTCTTTTTCACATTGTTTTATCAGTTCATCCTTGAGATTTTTCTTGAGCTGGTCTTTGATGATATCAAGGTTGCCCTCTATGGAATCAAAACGAAGTTCCACCATACTGGAGAATCCGTCGACCTTTGCTCTCAGATATTCCTGTGCCTGATTTTCAAGCATCACCCCGCTTCGGTGCCCTACATATACGATGGTAAGAAGAAGCGGCAGCAGTCCGGCGACAAGGGTCATTGCAGTAAGCCTTTCTCGTAATTTCCATTGAAATTTCATGACAGACTCCTCATGTTTAATTTTCTGTATATTGTTCTCATGATTTAGAATTCCTCAAAATCGTCTTCAACTCTTGGTCCTGCAGAAGCCTTTTGCCGTTGTTTCATGGACAACTTTTGTTTGGTAGGTGTTCTGTGGTTTATCGACATATCGATCCCTGACACCTTGAACTTGCCGACAGTGGTGGCAAGATCTTTAGCCTCTGTGCTCAGGTTATCCGAGGTACTTGCAAGCTCTTCGACTGTCGATGAATTCTGCTGAGTCGTATTATCTATCTGGGAAATAGCCCTGTTCAACTCATCTACACCGCTTGCCTGCTCGGAAGATGCTGCAGCGATTTCATCCATGGTCTGTGAAAGACTTTCAATATAAGAGATGATCTCCTCGAGGGATTCCCTGGATTTCTTGACCATGTTATCCCCTGCACTGATCTTGTTTACTGTATCTTCAATGAGATTCTTGATCTGCTTTGCCGCCTCTGCGCTTCGCTGTGCAAGGGCGCGTACTTCCTCTGCAACCACTGCAAAGCCCTTGCCGTGTTCACCGGCCCGCGCCGCTTCGACTGCTGCATTCAGCGCCAGCAGGTTTGTCTGGAACGCTACCTCGTTTACCGTGACTATGATATCGCCTATCTTCTTGGAGGCATCGGAAATCTCGCTCATTCCCAGCACCAGTTCCTGTGATGCCTCACCGCTGGAGTTGGCCATATGGACCATGGTTTTTGCCTTTTCCCTGCCCTGGGATGCGTTGGATGCATTCTGCTTGATGGACGAGGTCATCTCTTCGATGGTTGCTGCGATCTGTTCAATGGCAGATGCCTGTTCCTGGGTTGCCTGTGAAAGACCCTGAGAGCCTGCAGAAACTTCCTGTGTCGCCGTATCCACCTGGACTGCTGCCATTTTTACATTAATGATAACCTCTTCGAGTTTGCTCACAAACTCATTGAACCAGTGTGCAATGTCGCCGACTTCATCCTGGGACAGAACAGGCAGTCGTATCGAGAGGTTTGCATCTCCCTGTGCAATATCCATCATCTTGTTTGAAATCTCATTGGCTACCCGGGCAATCCTTGTCGCAACCAGGATTGCAGCTGCGGTAACAACAATGGCTATAAAGAACATAAAGATATACATATTGATTTTGGCTGCATTGATCTTTGCAAGGGCCTCATTCTTATATGCAGTAGCCCACATGACCCAGTCCAGGTCTTTGTTGTATGCGAGATATCCCCATTTCTCTTTGCCTTCAAAGGAGTATGTCGTATAACCCTGTTTCTTGTTCACGGCATCCCTGATAAAGTCATGGGTGTCATAAAGGGTCTTGTTTCCTATGTATTCCTGGTTCGGATGTGATATGCAGGTGCCGTCAGATGTAAATATCGTCAGATATCCGGTCTCATAGTATTTTTCCCGCTGAGCCTCTTTGATAAGATCGACCTTGAGGCTTTTGGCGAGCTGTTCCCTGATGATGTCGAGATTTCCTGCAATTGCACCATAGCGGATCTCAGCCATCCGGGCAAAACCTTCTACTTTTGACTTGAGAAAATCCTGCACCTGTTCTTCAAGGACCGCTACACTGCGATTGCCTATGTATACGATGGCAATGATAAGCGGCAACAGGCCGACTAAAAGGCTTAATGCCATTAGTTTGCCCCGCAATCCCAGTCTTATCTTCATAATTCACTCCCTTTAAGAAAGATCTTGTTATCAACCTTTTCCAACCTGTCATAAATATTTAGTGACATAATAATCAGGGCCTTATGCATATATGTGTATTGTCCTATCCTTTTAGCTGACATATCAGGCTCCGAAGGCCATGCGCTCAATTCCGTGTACATCGAGAATGAGTGATACTCTTCCGTTGCCGAGGATGGTTGCCCCTGAAGTTCCTTCAATCTTCCGGAAGTTCTTGTCAATACTCTTGATCACTGCCTGAGTCTGTCCGAGAACATCGTCTACAAGTACCCCGAAACGGCTGTCCGTGCTCTGCAGGACAACTACAAGGGCATCGGTAGGGTCGGTCTTTTCCGAGGGTATATTAAAGAGATCATAGATGCGGACAAGGGGAATGTAGTCTCCCCGTATATCCACGAGTTCCCCTTTCCCTTCGACGGTTTTTACCTCGGCACGCGAAGGGCGTACTGATTTGTCTATAACAGACAGTGGTATGGTCAGTACCTCTGTGCCCACTCTCACCATCATCCCGTCGATAATGGCAAGGGTAAGGGGAAGTTTTATCCGGAATGTAGAACCTTTTCCAACCTCTGAGAGGACCTCTACCGAACCGTGAAGATCTTCGATATTTTTCTTTACCACGTCCATCCCGACCCCTCTGCCGGATATTTCGCTAACCTTCTCGGAGGTTGATAGACCCGGAGCAAAGAGCATCTCGAATATATCCTTGTCCAGATATGCCCTGCCAGGGTCTGCAAGGCCTTTTTCTATAGCCTTCTCAAGCACCTTCTGCTTGTTTATGCCTTTCCCGTCATCGGCTATCTCGATAAATATATTGCCTTCACGCTGGAACGCCTTGAGCCATATGGTCCCTTCTTCAGGTTTGCCAATCTGCCTTCTTTCTTCAGGGGATTCTATGCCGTGATCTATGGAGTTTCTGATCATGTGCTTGAGCGGATCCCCTATCTGCTCAATGACATTCTTATCCAGTTCCGTCTCTGTACCGCTCATCTTGATTTCTATCTTTTTCCCCAGTTCAAAAGACATATCTCTGACCACGCGGCGGAATCTGTTGAATGTTCCTTCAACCGGGACCATGCGGACCCGCATCACCTGTTCCTGCAGTTCGCGGGAGATACGTTCAAGAGATGCTGTGGCTCCCTGCATGGACCGGGAATCAGATGAGCTTTCTATCTCGCTTGCAAGCTGAGACATCCGGGCAACACTGATGACCATTTCCCCGACCAGGTTCACCAGTTTATCGAGCTTGTCTGTGTCTACCCTTATAGTAGATGATTTTGCTATCTTTCTGCTTTGAGACTGAGCAAGTGCCATTCTTTCAACCACATCTTTGGGGGCCTTGCCCATTTCAACGAGCATCTCACCAGTGGTTTTATGGCCTTTGAGTGCATCTTCAATATCACCTTGTTTGACAATCCCTTTTTCAACCAGGATCTCTCCGATGGGTTTTTCTGCAAGAGAAAGGTCAACTCCTTCCCTGAACTGCTCAGAAATGTCTTCAATTATGATTTCATTGTCATCGATGACAAACAGGAAGATATTCTGGATATCCGAAAGCGGTCGTGATGTCTTGACGATGATTTCCCACCACGTATAGCACACCGTAGGATTAATGGCATAAAAGTCCGGGATCGAATCTGTATATACACAGGTGTCGATTATCTCCCCGTTGTCAGCAAGTTCCCGTATGAGCATTATCGGGTCCTGGCCGGTAGAAAGTATATCCGGCCTGAATTTCATGATGACGGAGATTGTTCTGACCTGACCCTGCGATTTTTTTGCCGATCCTGTATGGTCTATATCCTCTGCAGATGTCTTTGTAGTTCCTGTAAAGCGTTTCAGTGTCAAAGTGGTATTTTCAATTTCAGCCTTGTCAATATCTTCGCCTTCAGCTGAGGCAGATATCAATCGTTTGAGCACATCCACTGCGGAAAGCAGATTGGTAATGAGCTTTTTTGTTATCTTGAGCTCCCCGGTTCTTATTCTATCAAGAATATTCTCTATGTCATGGGTAAAAATGCTGACATCATCGAAGCCGACAAGACCTGCAGAGCCTTTAATCGTGTGTGCCGCACGAAAAACCCTGTTTATGATATTCTCATCGTCCTGTTCTTCCTCGAGTTTTATAAGACCGGCTTCAAGTTCCCTGATCTCATCATCGCTTTCTTCCAGGAAAACCTGTACTAATTCATCAATTGCCATGATCTACCTCATAAACTTTCTGGTAACATAGATAAGCTGTTCCGGTTTGAACGGTTTTACCAGCCAGCCGGATGCCCCGGCCTTTTTCCCCTTCATCTTCATCTCTTCCTGTGACTCGGTGGTAAGAACCAGGATAGGGGTATATTTGAAGGGGGTCTTCTTTACTTCATTAATGAAGGTGATGCCATCCATAACAGGCATGTTTATGTCGCTGATGATCATACCGATCTGATCACCGCTTTTCATGGCATGATTGAGTTTCTCCAGACCGTCTGCACCGTTTACAGCATTTATGGTCTCGAACCCTGCTTCCTTAAGCGTATAATTTACCGATGCCCTAAGCGTGGCTGAGTCGTCGACAACAAGGATCTTTTTTGCCATCAGGATACCTCCTTCAGAAGGAGGTCGAAACCGGAAAGCATGATGCATTCTTTCACAGAAGCGCTGATTGCCTTGATTCGGAAGTATCCTTCGCTTTCAACGCTCTTTTTTATGGCAAATATGATCTGAAGACCTGAAATATCTATTTCATCGACATCGGACAGATCCAGGGTGATATCCCGAAGCATTTCATCCAACAGTGGCTCAAGTTTTGAATGTATAGATTCAGCTTCAGAGACTGTCATCTGCCCTTTGAAGACAATCGTTCCGGAAGAATCTTTCGTGATTTCCATATAATTTACCTCATGGAGATAGGGAAGAGTTTATCCAGTTTTACAGCCTTGAAAATATTGTAAAGGTTTTCATGGATGCCTTTTATCTCAAAACTCGCCTTATTACTGTCAAGTCCTTTGAAGAATATGAGGATCTTGCCGATTCCCGAAGATCCCATCGTAGGGACAAGGCTCAGATCCATCACCACCTTCTTTGGACGAAGCTTTAGAACCTTTCCTAGTTCTGCTCTAAGTACTTCCGCTGCCTCTGTATCCACGGCCCCTGATACTTTGACAATAAGGCTGTCCTCAGTCTTTCTTGTGGTAACTTCCATATTGATCCTCCTTGTAGTCTTCGGTATCACCATGCTGATATATTCCTCATTATTCTAAAGATCGGAAAATCAAATTCAGATCTTTATAGCCATGTATGTTTTCACAAAACTTTATGTTCGAAGGGGATACATTTATCCGGCGCTAACTAACATGAATATCCATATCAGTGTTAAAACAAGGTCATCCCTTCATCAGGATCATCGGATTTATCTCTCATGAGGGAGTTGCTATGCGGATTCTCCAGCCGATGCAGGAGGTCGTGCAGTTCATGAGATATGCCTTCTTTTCCCTGAATGGCGTTGTCATCCGGAATCTTTATAGGTGAGGAGCCGATGGAGGATGAGAATGCCTCCAGCTCATCAAGGATATAATCACTTCCATTGAGTGTTTCGAGCAGAATGGTAATATCCTGTCTGAACCGGGAGATAGAATCCATGCATCTTCTTGAATAGATATCGATCCCTTCAATGGACTCGATGAGAAGAGCCCTTATGTCTTTAAGATTGTAGGTAATGAGATACATTGACTGGGTGAACTCTTCTATAAGCCGGTCAATATCGATAAAATCTGTTTCTGATCTATTATTCATAAGGCTGATAGAGGTGATAACTGAGAGACCTCTGTGAATAGACCTTGTGACGTGCACCGGTAACTGTGTATCAGATCCCATAAGTTCGGCCATTGACTCTTCAAGTTCCTTTCCTGATATTACCAGGTTGGAGAGGATGTCTTTGCCGGCTGACATCATTGAGGAAAAACGATTGATCTTAACAAATAATGAATCGAGGATCTCTGATATTTCCAGGATTACCATATCAAAAGTCGATGCCCGCTGTTCATTCACCAGGAGAAAATCCGCTATGGTATCCTTATCTTCTTTTACATGTGAAACAATCTCTTCGATACGGTTGATTTCATTTTCCAGGCTGGAGCCATGATTCCGGATAACCAGGATCAGTTTATTGATAAGGATGTGTGATAGGAGCGATGCCTTTTTCTGAAAAAACATGGTTTCCGGTATCACGTTCGAACTTTCTTGCCGAATATTCAATGATTTTATTTTTAACAGACCCGTGGATATATTGTTGATGTCCTGATTCACGATGTCGTGCGTCTGAAGCCCGGACATGATCTCGACTATGGGATCTTTCGTTGAGTTGGAACGTTCTATAAGATCCTTCAGGATAAAAATCATGCTGTTTAAGGTATGTTCAAGTGAACTGATGTCCTTGTGTATGTAGGAGTCGATATCCAGAATTATTGTATCTGCAAGTTCTTTCATTGCAGCAATATTCCTGATAAGATCATCTTTATAAGCCATAGTCTTCCTGGCTCGAAGTAATATTTCCTGATCAGGGCTTGAAGATTGTGTATGCAGGGAAACCCTGTCCGGTTCAAGAGATCCAAGATCTATTTTCAGAGTTTCCAATTCCGCATATATCCTTGAATCATGCCGGACTACATGGAGGATGTTGGTACATACCGTTTCCAGCAATCTTTTTATGTAGGTTAATGTGGAATCTATTTTTCCTGATGAGTTTTTTGAGCTCAGAGAGTCCAGTGTATCCAGGGCCTTCTTGAATGTCCTGTAGATCTCCATGTTTATCTGAGGCAGAACCATACATAAATTGCCATAGGCGATGTCTATCTTTTCCTGAATGGCATCTATACAGGATCCGATATCCACTAATCTGGAATGATCCGCGTAGTGGTGGACAGGCTTATCCAGGGCGTCATCATTGGAGGCTTCCATCCCTTGAGAGTATTCATCATCAGAACTTTTCTTGTACATGCTGTCAATAATTCCCTTAAATCCCTCTCGGAACATGACTGTGAATTCTTTAAGATATAATAGAGCAGTACATGTACCAAATAGACTATAAAATAAGCACATTGACAGACATGGAAATGAGTTATATCCTGTCTGTTACTGGCAGCCGGCATTGATCCGGAAGGATTATGAAGGATCAACGAGGGGCTGGCATTGAAGGATTCATCTATGCCGCTTATATTCGGATGAAGAGAGAAACAGAACATCTTGCAGGTGTATGAATCCAGAACACTATGCTGGAGAAGGTATGAATCATCCTTTTATTGTTATTGTAACAGGTCTTTCCGGTTCAGGGAAATCCACGGCTCTCAAGGCGATTGAAGATGAAGGATTTTTCTGCATGGATAATATACCCATCGATCTCATTATAAAATTTGCCGAGATAAGCGATTCCGCCTCATTCGACATCCCGAAGGTCTGTATAGGTATGGATGTCAGGGCAGGGGCTGTCTCCTTTACTGAAAAGGCTCCATGGATGGTCTCGTTACTCAGAGGCATTGCCAAGGATGTACGCCTCATATTTGTAGAGGCCAATAAGGAAAACCTTCTGAACCGGTATAAGGAAACCAGGCGAAGACATCCTCTTTCCGTCCTGTATCCCAATCTCCTCGATGCTGTTGATGCGGAGATAGAAATGATGTCTCCCATAAGGGAGATGGCAGACTTTATTGTCAACACATCGACAATGAACGTTCATGAACTTCAGTCAAAGATCAAGGATATTATCTCACATGAAGATCAATCTCGGGACATGTACATAGAAGTACGTTCATTTGGTTTCAAAAAGGGGATTCCCATTGATGCGGATATTGTGATGGATGTGAGGTTCCTGCCAAATCCCTATTTTATCGAAGAACTCAAAGAAAAAACCGGCTCAGACACAGATGTAAAAAGGTTTCTACAAGGATTTGAAAGCTATAGTGATTTCGTCATAAGGTTCAAAGACCTCATAAGCTATATCCTTCCATTATATAAAAAAGAAGGCAGGTCATACTTGAATATCGCTGTGGGCTGTACCGGCGGAAAACACCGTTCCGTAGCTATAGCAGAGGAGATATCAGATCTTATAAAAGGGTCGGGGTATAACAGTAGATTGATTCACAGAGACATTCCCTGAGGAGGTCATTGAATATGGTTGGCATCATTGTTGTTGCGCATGGTAGACTCGCTCAAGCCCTGGCTGAAACTGCAGAGATGATAGTCGGGCACACAGAAGGATTCAAGGAATGTTCATTCTGTCAGGGGACTGATGTGGATAAGCTCAGGAAAATGCTCAAGACTTCCATCAAGGAAGTAAATAAAGGGGCCGGGGTCATCCTGCTTACTGATATGTTCGGGGGGACCCCTTCAAACATTTCGCTTTCCTTTCTTGAAGACGCCAAAGTGGAAGTGATAACCGGTGTTAATCTACCTATGGTGATCACCGCTCTTACCAAAAGAGAAGGGAAGGACATAAAGGAACTGGCGCAGATTCTGAAAGAACACGGTTCTAATAATATCAATATTGCATCAGAGATCCTTGCAACAAATGTAGGAAAGAAATGAACGTTCTTTTGGTGAGGGTGGATGACAGGTTCATTCACGGCCAGATACTTGAAGCATGGATACCTTTTCTGAAGGTTCAAAGTGTAATAGTGGCCAATGATAATCTTGCCAACGACGATTTTCAGAAGACCATTATGTCCATGGCTATCCCTGAAAGGATAAAGCTCAGAATCATTGAAGTAGATAAGGCAGTCACATTGAAGAACGATATGGAACTCGACTCAATGAGAACCCTGGTTATCGTATCATCAATTAAAGATGCATACAGGCTGAGTACTATGGGATTTGATTTTTCCCATCTCAATATCGGCAACAATAAAGGAACTCAGGAAGCAAAACAGATCTCATATTCCGTATGGGTTAATCAGGAAGATCTGGAGATGCTGGGAGAGCTTATGCGCCAGGGTGTCGAGATAACCCTTCAGTCGGTTCCGAGGGAACGTACAATAGACATGAAATCCATAATAGATATGGTATCTGCATGATTACATCTGTCATTGTAAGTATAATGGTCGGATCATTGATTTGGCTCGACAGGGTTTTCGTCTTCCAGTCGATGATCAGCCGGCCCATTGTACTTTCCACTGTTCTGGGACTTGTTCTGGGAAACGTCCATGCAGGGCTTCTCATAGGAGCATCCCTTGAACTCCTCTGGCTTAATGCACCACCGGTAGGCGCTTATCTTCCAAATGACGATTCTTTCTGTGCAATCGTTGCAACGCCGGCAGCAGTTCTTGCCTGTTCATCGATGAGCGAGCCGTCTGCAGTCGGCTTTGCCCTTGTACTGTCTCTCCCGTTTTCTCTGCTCGGCAGGGCTGTTGACATGCATATCCGTACGGTCAATCAGGAACTCCTGCCTGATAACATGGAAAATATCGAAAATAAGATTCTCTTTGTCATGAAGAAAGCACTTGCAAGAAGTTATCTTTATGCTTTGCTGTCAATCGGCACTAGTACAGTGCTGTTATGCACAGTGGTTTATATGTTAATGAATATTCTGCCCGGTTTTCTGATCTCCGCTTTTTCCTATATGCCTTTTATCAGCATTATAATCGGCTTGGCAGGGCTGGTCTCAAAAGATATGCCCGGGTTATCACAGACAGGGGTCTTTGTTCTGGGAATGGCAGTTGTTCTTATTATGACATGGATTATCTAACCTTTCATAAAGCCTCCTTGACGGATCTGGAGTATATTATGGAGATTGAAGAGGCTTCGTTTTCTTCTCCCTGGGATCGTAATACTTTTGTTGCAACCTTAGAGGATGACAGGTGTAAAAACGTAGTGGCATGCATCCGGAGCAAGATCGTGGGGTATTGTCTTGCCCTTGAAATGAATACCATGATCCATCTGCTTAATCTTGCCGTGCATCCTGATTACCGCTACAAAGGTATCGCAGTGGCCTTGCTGGGGGAGATACTGTCTTTTGCAAAAGAAAGGAATAAAGTATATGTGTTCCTTGAGGTTAGAAAATCGAACAAAGCGGCACGGTGTCTTTATGAAACCCAGGGTTTCCGCCATGTGAGCACCTGGCATAGATATTACACGGATACAGGAGAGGATGCCGACGTTATGATTAAAAAACTAGGTCAGGAGGGTTAATGAAAGACGTCAGAGGGACTGTATGCAATAATACCAAGGTCGCAGATGATACTTTCCTTCTCTCTCTGGATTGTGATCTACCGGATTCAAGACCCGGCCAGTTTGTTATGGTGAAGGTGGCATGCGGGTACGAGCCGTTCTTGAGAAGGCCGTTTGCAATACTCAGCAACCATAAACAGACACTGGAGATTCTCTATAAGGTAAAAGGTCGAGGAACACAGTTGCTTGCTGAAAAAAGACCTGGAGATATCTTGTCAATACTCGGTCCTCTTGGAAATGGGTTTTCTGTCCCTGAAGAAAAGAGGCAGGTAGTGTATGTGGCTGGAGGAACAGGTTTGCCGCCTGTACTGTCGCTGGCCGAGGATCTAAAACAGGGAGTTCTGATCTTCGGTGCACAGTCAAAAGATCAGATCCCTTTGATGTCAAGGATAAGTTCACTGCCAGGAGTTGAATTGAAGGTGGCAACCGAGGACGGTTCATACGGTTTTATGGGACTTGCTACGGATCTGCTCGACGAATTGACCGGTAATGCCCGGGGCCCTGTCTCAATATATGCTTGCGGACCAAAAGGTATGCTCTTGGCAACAAGTGAATGTGCAAGGAGAACAGGTTCGAGGTGCGAGCTTTCGCTTGAAGAATTCATGTCCTGCGGATTCGGGGTATGTTCCGGGTGCGTGGTTGAAACAATACACGGTAATAAGCGTGTCTGCAGGGATGGGCCGGTTTTTGATGCACAGGATATACTGTTTTAGGGTTTAAGCCTTAAGTGATAATAATTGTGATACAATAGTGGAGATAATGATGAATACAAGTGTGAAAATAGCTGAAGGTCTGATTCTGAAAAATCCTGTGCTGAGTGCTTCAGGGACCTTTGCCTATGGCGAGGAATTCTCCGAGATCTTTGATCTCTCACTTCTCGGCGGCATAGTGACAAAGGGCCTTTCACTCAAACCCAAAAAAGGGAACCCAAGCCCCAGAGTTTTCGAGACCACCGGAGGCATGATCAATGCAATCGGCCTGGAAAATATAGGTGTAGATGCCTTTGTGATTGAAAAGCTTCCTTTTCTCGGACAGTTCAATGCGCCGGTTATAGTCAACTTTTTCGGCAATGAAGAAGAGGAATACGAACTGGTTGCAGCCAGGCTGGATGTTGATGGCATTTCAGCTCTGGAAATGAATGTATCATGCCCCAATGTAAAAAAGGGCGGAATAGAATTCGGCAAAGACCCCAATACCCTGCTTTCTCTTGTATCGAGAGTTCGCAGGGCCACGAGCAAGACCCTGTTCGTCAAGCTCTCTCCCATGGTAAAGGATATCCGCGAAATGGCCATTGCAGCCCAGGAGGCAGGGGCGGATGCAATTACCTGTGCAAACACCATACCTGCCATGGCTATTGATGAAACCACACAAAGGCCTGTTCTTGGAAATATAACAGGAGGGCTTTCCGGCCCGGCAATCAAACCTGTGGCATTGAAACTGGTCTGGGATGTGCACCAGTGTGTTCATATCCCTATAGTTGCTTCCGGCGGCATTAACACGTATCATGATGTCATCCAGTTTCTCCTGGCAGGGGCATCAGCGGTTGAGGTGGGAAGCGCTTCATTAAGAGATCCATTATGCTTTATCGATATTATTGAAGGGACGAAGGCATACCTTAAAGAGCATTCCATACAATCCGTGACAGAACTTGTAGGAAAACTTATCATATAAACAGGACAGTAAACCTTTTTCATCAGCCTTAGAGTCCGTAAGACAAAAATGATGCCGGCTATAAAACAATCGGTTTATGTCGGAGATTAAACTGCTTTGCAGGGAGGGCATGATGATATTGAGGCATGTGACGGAAAATTCACCGTTGCCTGCTGTTTTTGCCGGCATATGCTGCGGGATTCTGCTGTTCAGCTGTGATGGAATATTCTTAGGGTTTGCTGCATTACTTAGTTTCTTTCTTGTTGACGCAAGACGCATACCCCATTTTGTTACAGGCCTGTTCATAGGCCTTGTTTCCATTTTTATTACCCCTCAATGGGCAGATATTAACGATGGGCAGCATACCATAGAAGGCACTGTTCACAGTGCGGGATTTTACCGGGGGACCTTCAGGGTTATTCTCAAAGATTTTTCAGTGGATCATGAGGCATCCAGTGGTCTTGCCCAGTTGAACATATATAAGCATGTAGGGGAACTTGGCAAAGGGGATCATATTACAGCGCATGCTGACCTCAAACGACCAAGAATGTACGGTAATGCCGGTGAATTCGATTATCAGGAATATCTTTTGACTCAGGGCATTGTCATTACAGGTTCCATCAAGGATTTCAAAAACATTGTATTCAATTCTCAGACATATTCGTGCAGCCTGAGAAATAAGCTTGTGTCAATGCTTTCTGACCTGTCAAGGCCTGAGGCAGAGGTTCTCAAGGCAATCCTGGCCGGTGATCGCTCAGGACTGACATATTCCCTGAATGATTCCTTTGCAGCACTGGGAATAGCCCATGTCCTGGCAATATCAGGGCTTCATATGGGGATCATCATTCTTATGGGATATGGGGCTGTGTTCAGTATACTGAGGATCATTCCGCCTTTGTCCCTGAGGCTCGATGTGCCTCTAATTGCAAAGACTGGGGGTATTCTTTTTGCGGCCGCCTACACAATCTTTGCAGGCGCTACAGTGCCTACGCTAAGGGCAGCTGTCATGGCAGGGTGCGTACTGGGGTCTCTGGCATTTTCACGCAAGGCAAATCTGCTTGAAAGCCTGGCATTCGCGGGTATATTGATCCTTGTTGTATGGCCGCTTGAGCTGTTCTCTGTAAGTTTTCTACTGTCCTTTGCTGCAGTGCTCGGTATCATCGCGGCATATTCCCGTCTTGAGACCTGCCCAAGGTGGATGATTCTTGCAGGCATACCGCTTGGGGCAATGGTATTTACACTGCCTGTCGTCGTCTATGTTTTCGGTTTCATATCCCCGTGGGGGTTGTTGTCCAACCTTGTTATTGTCCCGTTTTTCAGCTTTATTATCATGCCGTTTGCACTTCTGGGTCTTGTCATGATCCCACTGTCAGATGGTGTTTCTTCATACCTGCTGTCTGTGTGCATGGACTGCATTGGTCTTATCCTTAAGACAAGCCATGTCTTCGGCATGCTCAAGCCTGTTGCAAGACCATGGATCATCTGGGTGCTGGCATGTTATCTCGGCCTTATAACCGCTTTCTTTACAAGACATTCAAGGATCAGGACATTCATTATATCGACAAGCTGTTTCCTTGTCCTCTTTATGCCATTCATTGCCAAGGCTTTTCTCAGCTCAAAACCTTTGTGTTTCGATTTTATCAGTGTTGGTCAGGGAGACAGCACACTCATTACAAAGGGAAAACATGCTGTACTTATCGATGCCGGGGGAAGTTATACAGGGTTTGATACAGGAAGATTCATTGTCGGGCCCCATCTGCTGCATAGAGGGATTACATCATTGGATCTTGTAGTTATTTCGCATACCCATCCGGATCATATCGGAGGCATGCCGTTCATTCTCGACAGATTTGAGGTTAAAGAGGTATGGACTAATGTAAGTTCGGATTGGACCCGGTATTTCCAAGATGTAATTCGGATTACAAAAAGAAAAGCCATTCCAACAAGAACAGTTGGCCTTGGAGATATCCGTAGTCTCGAAAGTATGGAGATTGTTGTGTTGAACCCGCCAAAGACAGAAGGCGGCATCAGCGATTCAATGGACCAGAACTTGCATTCAATTGTTTTGAAGGTGTCTGATAAAGAAATGGGAGGCCTGTTTATGGCTGATGCGGATGGATTCGGAGAGATCAGGATAAGCCGTCTCGATCAGGATTTATCGGCAGATGTGCTGAAAGTTGCACATCATGGATCGCGCAATTCCTGCTATACTATGCTTCTGGACAGGGTAAAACCACAGGTTGCAGTTATTTTGTGTGGATATGACAACAGATACAATCTACCGGACAAAGAAACGCTTGCAAGGCTGAAAGACCATGAAGTTGAGATTTTTCGAACGGACATTCACGGGGAGACTATGGTATATAGTGAAAATATGGATCTGAAGGTTAAGTCCCTAAAGGGTCCTGCCGATAATTATCAGGACAGGCACGGGAAGTGCATCTTTTTTTTGGAAAAGGAAAATGAGAGATAAAATGAACTCAAAGGGCTTTACACTTCTGGAACTTATGATTGTTGTTATTATTATCGGCATCCTTGCTGCTGCTGCCATTCCAAACATGGGAGGGTGGATGGCAAAGCGCGAACTCAACGGTGCAGCCAGAAATCTGGCTGCAGATATTCGGTGGGCAAGGAGTGAAGCGGTAAATCGTAACAGAACTGTAACGATCCAGTTTTCTGACGCAAACGATACATATGATATAATTTCAAACGGTTCAAATATCAAGCCTCAACAGGTCATGCCTGATACAATTGACCTTACATCTGCTTTTGAGCTTGATGATCTTGAATTTAACGCTCGGGGTATTGTGTCGGATGACCTAAATGTCAACTCGGTAACTCTGGTCAGTTCAACAGCACCTACAGCCGACAATTTCCGGACTATTACCGTAACCCTCGGAGGGAGTGTAAGAATATCACCATGAATCTTAAAATAATAATTGCTGATAAAAATGGTCTAACCCTGATAGAGCTCATGATTGTAATGGTGCTGTCGTTGATCCTTATGGGCGCAGTATACATGGCTTATCAGACACAGCAGATATCCAGCCAGGTGCAGTATCAGACATCGGCCTTGCAGAGTGAATTGCGTGTGGCCCTGGATATCATGCAGATGGATATTGTCAATGCAGGGTGCGACAGGTGTGCCACAGATACAAACTCTGTTCAGGGTATTGGTATTAACAGCGGGCCGACAATATTAGAATTGGCAATGAATTATGATACATGTGTCGCTCCTGCACTGTACAGTCCGTACTGGGCAAGGTATCAGCTTTCCGGCGGGGAAATCTGGAGAACGGATTCGGATCTTAACAATGATGTAATCATACAGAATATTACAACATTTGGTCTAACTTATACCGATCAGAATGGTAATGATATAACCAGCTCTCCTTTAGGCGCTAATGCTGGTAATGTGTATTATGTACAGATCAATATTACTGTTCATAGCCCTGATGTTGATACAACTACAGGGAATCCCATAACCCGTACCCTGAGCAGGACGGTTGCAGTAAGAAATGCGGGAATGTAGGTATATCAATGAAAATACTGGATAATAAACTGTGTAACCATAAGTTCAAGAATAAGGGTTTTACATTGATCGAACTGGTTGTAGCGATACTCATCTTTTCAATCGGTATCCTGGGCATTGCAAAGCTGCAGGCTGTAGCTGTACAGGGAAACAGCTTCAGCATGCAGATGACCGATGCTGTAAATATTGCCTATAACCAGCTGGAATATCTATCAGTGCTTGATTATATCAGTTCTCCGGAGCTGCAGCTGAATAATCATCCAAACGATTCTACAAGTTCATTCCGTGGTGTTAATTACACTCTTTCATGGAGTGTATCAACTACCGGACTTGGGCTCAGTGTTGATGTCCGGGATCTGGTTGTGACTATTGACTGGATGGAGAAGAATACTCCCCACAGTATCACTGTCAGGACCCGAAAGGGACTGAACTGACTTGAAATTATGGAGCTTAATATGAACACACAGAAAGATAATACCTGTATAGCCTTGATTAATAAAAATGACGGCATGGTTCTGGTACTTGTATTGGTTGTATTGGTAGCTACCATAATAATCGGGGTTGCTATCATGAGGAACTCAACTACAGAGGCCAAGATTGTAGTGAATGAAAGACAGTATCAGCAGGCCTTCTATGATGCTGTTTCAGGACACGAGATGGCTTTTGCACAGAGTGTAAGTGCCGTTACAACACTCGGTATAAACGAAGGCTCAGAGTATACCTATCCCGTTACTGAAATGCCGGATGACACAAATGTTACCCTGAAGCTGACAAAGATAGGAAAACCGGCTGTTGGAAAGGGAGATGATATCACTAAACTCGAAGTACGCTATTATGAAATGGTATCTGTCAAAGGAGACCATGTTATCACTTTAGGGGCATATAAGGCATTCCCCAAAGAACAGTGACATAAAGGAGTCAGGAGATGCGCAATAGAATAAAAATAATACTAAGTGCTGTCTTTTGTCTGATGATTATATCACAAGGACTTTCTGCGGATGATACCGAGATCTTCGGCGGGGCACAGATAAGCATTCCGCCCAATGTCCTCCTCATCATGGACAACTCTGGAAGTATGGACGAGTACGTAGATGTGATTGTAGATGCATATGACCCCTCAACGACCTATTCCGGCAGCTATGATATCTCCAAGGTATACTATAAATGGACATGGTGGTGGTTCTCAGGGTGGTCTGATTTTGAAGATATCGGTTCGGATGGGGTTGTCGATGCGAGCGAGATAGAATGTGAAGGTGCAAGGAACGAACTGAATACAGCAGGGAACTGGAGCGGCTATATCAGAGACTACGGATCTCACACCTGCGGCGGCGGCTATTTTCTGCTCCGTACCGGCAACTATATGAATTACCGTGAGACCACCGGTGCCACAAGCCGCAAGAAGATAGACATTGCAAAGGATGTCCTGACCGAGCTTGTCGACAACACCCAATATTCATCTGTTCGTTTCGGGCTGATGATCTTTAACAGTTCTGAAGGAGGCAGGATAATCTCTCCGGTCGGTTCCTCGCGGGCATCTATCAAATCTGAGATAAGCAGCGTTACCGCGAGCAGCTGGACACCCCTTGCCGAGACTTTAGCCGAGGCGGGTCTTTACTTTGCGCGCCAGCCTTCATGGTGTAATCCTACCAGCAGCTCGGTCAAGATCAACTACAATACGTATGACCTGAACAGCGACGGCAGCGTGAACTTCGATGACTGGCCTGTTCTGTACAGGTGCCAGAAAAACTACGTCATTCTCATGACAGACGGTGCCTCGACCGAGGACAGAGGCTCCGTACTGACACGCAGTGAGTATATGTTAGGGGATCCCATCAGGGACTATGATGGAGACGATCACGAGCCGGGATACAGTGATGCAATATCTTATTCGTCAAACGGAAGCGATTACCTCGATGATGTCGCAGGGTTCCTCTATGATAAGGACCTTCTCCCTGCAAGCGTGTATGATTCGAGCGGGATAAGCTTTGATAACCCGGATTTCAACAAGCAGAACATCGTTACCTATACTATCGGGTTTGCCATCAATCACGATCTGCTGCAGGATGCCGCTGCAAACGGCGGCGGCAAATACTTCACCACAGAGGCCACAGGCGGTGAGGGACTGAGCCTCGAAGAGATCTTCTCTGCCATTATGGGCGAGATCCTTGAAACCAATGCAGAGTTCGTGGCTCCTGTTGTGCCGGTTAACCGGGTAAACAGGACCTATGCCGACAATGCGATGTATCTGGGGCTGTTCTCTCCTGACAGTTCAGGCCTGTGGAAAGGCAATCTGAAAAAGTTTGGTTTGAAAGCTGCGCAGGACGGACAAGGTGGATACTATCTCATGATACTGGACAGATACGGCAATGATGCCACTGACGGATACGGCAATATACGCGAAAACGCCCTGTCATGCTGGAACCCGCTCGTCGCCCTTGCAAATGAGGGGCTGAGCGTGAACAAAGGAGGTGCAGGAGAGACGATCAAGACTGCAACGAGGTCCTTTAAGACCTATAAAACAGGCACCGGCATGATTGCCTTTAACAGCACCAATATAACCGCTGCCGATCTCGACCTGTCAACCGATGCACAAAGGGATGATCTTATCAAT
>JAFGTK010000100.1 GCA_016934135.1 Deltaproteobacteria bacterium
AGATATATATGGGCCATTAGCTCAACTGGTAGAGCAACTGACTCTTAATCAGTAGGTCCCTGGTTCGAGTCCAGGATGGCCCACCAATGAAGCCGGGTACTTACACGGTACCCGGCTTTTTCTTTTTTTGGCTCTCTGGAAAGTTCAGCATTGATTTGGTGTACAATAAAAAATCTTGTCACTTGCCTGAAAACATGTCATGCCGAGGTAACCTTCAGGTGAAAAGATTCCGGGTATCACATCTCAGGGTATTGGTATGCGGATCTTTTCTGAATGAGGGTTTATACTGGTTATGCGCATGATCATTGCTTTGTTTTTATTGATCCTGCGTGCGAGGCTGAGCAATGCTACTTGAATGGATCAGACTTCATGAAACTTTTATTGGTTATTCTGCCGGGATCTCCGTGATAACATTTATTCTCACCCTGATTATCGTGCCCTTCCTCATCGTACGGATGCCGTCGGACTATTTTACCTATGACAGGGATAATCTGAAGCAGTACCACAGGCAGCATATTATCATGAGGATTATGCTGCTGGTTTTAAAGAATGCCTTCGGCTATGTATTTATCTTTGCAGGTATTGCCATGCTTATGCTCCCGGGGCAGGGGATCATTACCATTTTTATCGGGATCACCCTGATCAGCTTTCCGAAAAAACGTGCCTTGGAGTGTCGAATAATCCGGATCAAAGCGGTTGTACGTACGATAAACTGGATGAGGGCAAGGGCGCATAAAGGTCCTGTTGACCTGCCGGTATGTTCGGTGAACGATGCCGGATCAAAAGTTGACGCAAATGCTATTTCAGTGAAGGGGATTTACAAACCCTGAAGATACAGATATAAAGATTTTAACCTGCGGTGGTTTCAATCCGTCTTCGCGTGCGCTACGCCGGACGAGAAGCTCGGGTTTGATTTCCCCCACAGCTTGATTAAGAAATAGTGTCCAGGGCTTGCCTTGGAGTCATACCATTGATTTGAGAAATGAGGAGGAAAAAATGCAATGTATCAATAGAGCACATATGGTAAATGCAATAGCTTTCCTTTTATTCATGTTATTCCTGTCTCAAAGCGTATATGCTCAAGCCCCCCTCAAACCTGCACAGGAGGCATATGCCAAAGCCCAGACCGCTTGGGAAAAGGGTGAGTGGGAAACAGCGCTGGGCCTTTGTGATGAAGCGCTCAAGATCGATAAGCGATCCAAAGAGGTCTGGCAGTTGAAAGGCCAGATATACTGGCAGATGAAAAACTACAAAATGGCCTTAAAATCATATCAGGACTACCTGAAGATCGATCCGAAGAGTGCCCTTGTCTGGGTAAACTTAAGCGCCACCTTCTTTGAGCTTGAGCAGTACAAGTCCATGGAGGAAAGCTATGCAAAGGCAAAAGAGATTGATCCCAAATACCCGCCTTTGTATCAGAGCATGGGGGTGAACTACCTCAAAATGGGCAATTACGAAGAGGCCAATAAAGCATTTGCAACACTCGAAGAGATGGGCGAAAACAGTATTTATTATTTATGGACAAAGCGTGTCCTGCAGATAATCAACAGTAATTACGCACCTGCGGAAAACTGGAAGGTAAACCCGGACAGTTATCAGACGGTTCTTGATCTTTCCGACCCTGCAAAAACAGGATATCTGGTAATGTTGACCTCATCGGTCGGGACATCCTTTAAATTTTCAGGGAGTTCGGACAACCCGTTTAAATATGCACCAAACTTCGATGTCTGGAACGGTACCATGATATTTGATAAAAAAGGGGAAGGCCTTCTCACCAATGGAACCCATTTCCGGTATCGGAGTATCTCGGGTGATACATTGACTATTGAAGAGGGTGTAATAACTAACTGGAGGCTTGATCTCACATCGAAAAAGTGTTTTCTGCTCACTCAGTAGTTTCCAGGAATTGGAATCTTCACCTCAGCCGCTTCGTATTTCAGGACACCCATATGCCATTGCCTCGAATGAACAGTCTCAGCCTGGATTCATACGGGTGTGGATGATTCATAAAAGATAACGCAGAGAGTCTTCCCTATTCAGTGTTAATTTTTGGCTAAATATTATAGGGCTGTCTGGCGATAAAGAATATAGATCCAGTAATCAACTACTAGATGATGGTTTTAATAGCATAATGAAAACAATAGCAGTCAAGCCAATGAGATGTGAATTCGCCAATGAAGGGCTGTTGTGGATTGACAAGATCGCAACGGGTGTCGGTATTATTGTCTTCAATTCCAAGATCAAACTGGCAGCCGGCGTCCATGTTCTAAGAGGAACCTCTCCGGGCAGAGTTCCCGATAACCCTGCATACTTCGCAGATACCGCTATCGAATATGTCCTTAACGAATTCAAAAACCAGGGGGCGCTCAACGGGGTCTCAATTGCCATTGCTGGAGGGGCTTCCATGCTGTCGTCTTCTGAAAAAGAAAAGATCGGGACAAACCTCGTGGCAATTGTCAAAGATATACTGAGAAAAAACAATCTTTCGGTCAAGGTGGAAGGTGTCGGGGGAACAAAACTCAGGACAATGATCCTGAATATTGATGAAGGCAAGATCAAGATCTCATAATTATGTGAGGAAAGAGAACTGAACGAGAGATAAAGGATATATTGTGAAGATACGATGCCCTCATTGTGAGAAAACATACACGATTCAAGAAGAGCTTCTCAAGACCTATAAGGGTGAGATCACACTTCCTTGTCCAAATTGTAAAGGCAAGATCCTGATAGATATGAAGGGCTTGTCTTCTTCGGAGACTCAAAGTACTAAACCATCTTCCGATAAGGTTGAAGAAGAAATACCGAACAAAGCGGAAGGACAAGCCTTAAAAGAAAGGATTTTCAAGACACTCAAGGATTTGCCCCCAATGCCCCAGGTCGCACAGAAGGCAAGAAAGGTTCTCTCTGACCCGAATTCCAGTTTTACCGATCTTGCAAAGATCATAGAGACCGATCAGGGGATTGTCACAAGGGTTTTGAAGATGGCAAATTCAGCCTACTACGGTATGAGCGGCAATGTATCGTCGGTTCAGCATGCATCTTTAGTTCTTGGGTCCAAGACGCTCATGGAACTGCTCAACCTTGCATGTTCATCCGAGATTCTGGGCAAGAATCTGCAGGGATACGACCTGGAGGCAGGAGATCTCTGGATGCATTCTCTTGCTGTTGCCAATGCCTCCCAGATTATTGCGAAGAAGACACATCCTCATCTTGAACAGGATGCCTTTTCCGCCGGTCTGATCCATGATGTGGGAAAGATTATCCTCGATCCATATATAAATGAGAGGAAAAAGGAATTTCAATTTTTTGTACAGGATGGAAAGGAATCTTTTTTATATGCGGAAAAGAAGATTCTCGGATTCGATCATGCCGAACTTGCCTCAGAGGTGTGCGAGCTATGGCAGATACCAGAGCATATAGCACTGTCCATCCGCTATCATCATGATCCTGAACCCTCCAATGGTGACGATCTCTCATATATTGTACATATGGCCGATGCCATAGCCATTATGAGCGGTATCGGTGCCGGAATAGACGGGATGCTTTATAGGATTCATGACAAGGCCATGGACCATCTCCATCTAAGTCAGGACGATATTCTTGAGATCATGGCAGAAGTTGCCCAATATGTGGAAAAGATCACGCAGGAAGTCTAAGCTTCAGCAATTTTAAGAACACAAGCCTGTTATTCCATACCTTGCCTGTCATGCCCTGGAAATAGTTTTTCATTTCCCTGCATAAGAAGTTATAATAAGTAAAACCAGGACAAATACATGAATATGGGCAGAGATAAGCTTCAGATCAGAAAGCATGTCCTTCCTGTGCTGGTTGTTGTTGCTGCCATAATAGCATGGTGGGGATGCAGTGCTCTTTATCCTGAGAAACACAGATCATCGTCTGAACCGTATATTGCGGCCATGCCATGGCCCGAGGCAGACAGACTGTTTCGCTGTGATATGTGCTGGCTTGGGGGGGACGGGGCATACTCGATAGATCTCGGGAAACAGAGGGTTCTGTGGCTTTTTGGCGACAGTTTCATCGATCCTGCAGGATCGGGAGACAGAAACAATGCTTCTGTTGTGAGAAACAGCATTGCCATCCAGCGAGGCTATGATCCGACAACAGCAGGAATAACCTTTTATTGGAGCGCTCTGAAACATGGGGCAGGTGCCTATTTCAGCAATAAAAATGACGGATGGTTCTGGCCGGGCAGTGGTGCCCGGGTAGGGGATACTCTCATTATCTTCCTTGTGAGGATACATTCTGTCGCAAATGAACTGGGCTTTGAACCGGAAGGTTCTACAGGGGTTTCTGTAAAAAATCCGGATTCATCTCCGAAAGAATGGAATATTGACTGGCCCCGAATCCCGAAGAATGAGTTCGATATCATTGTAGGATCTGCCGCATTATATTTTGATGGCTTTCTCTATGCCTTCGGTACGAATGCACGCAGCAGCAAGGCATACCTGGTTCGCTGGCAGGCATCGGATGCTGCAAAAGGCGATCTTGAAAACATGTTCTGGTGGTCGGGAGAGAACTGGTGCAAACAGGACAGACTAGATGGTAAGCCATCCGTGCTTTTTCAAGGGGCCCAGATGGAATACACGGTTCACTACGAATCTTCATTTCGTCTCTTTGTGCAGATTCAGACCGGGAGTTTTATGGATAAACGGCTGACCTTTAGAACAGCACCGGAGATTACCGGACCCTGGTCTGAGACAAAACCGTTTTATACACCGGTAGAGGAAGGGAACAAGGAGTTGCTTGTTTATGCAGGAAAGGCTCATAGTGCACTGTCAGGTTCTGATCTGATCTTTACCTATGCTGTTAATTCTATGAACATGGATCTGCTTGTCTCGGACAAAACACTTTATTACCCGGTTTTTGTACGGGGTTATCTTTATCGGGAACAATAGGGTTTCAATGGGTTAATAAGACTGGAAAAATATGTCACCGAGACGGTGATGAGTGAACAGGAATCAGTAATGAAGGATGAGGTCATTTCTGCCTTATGTTCCTCTATCATTGAGGCCTTGGCTGTTTTTGAAAAGGTGCATAGGAGGTTTCATCCGCTTATACTCTCAAGCCTTCATGACATGCTCACGCCCCTGCTTGGTCCTCTTGAGATCCCTGCAAAGGAATCGGTCTCGGATTATAGATCCTCAACAGGCAAAGATTTCGGGTCAGCGCTCAAGGATTCTGCGGACCTGATCGTTCAGGCCATACACCTGTTTGATCCGGTGGATGATATTCAGCAAGGCATAATGAATTCTTTGAAGGCGCATCGTAAGATCTGCCGTGTTCAGGAGATCCTCTATCCCTTTAGCTATGTCTCTCCCATGATAGATTCATACTTTCTCGAGCATCGGTTAACAGAGCGTGTTCCAGGGAGCGGTCCTGAAGCTGAATGTCCAGGAGAATCCGTAGGGATCTGCCATAAAGGTCTTGATAATGATCCATATGCGAGGGGATCTCTGTCCATATATGTTCCGGAATCATACAGCGGATTGGTTCCCTTGCCGCTGGTGATAGCGCTTCACGGTGGGTTTTCTCACGGCCGGGACTTTCTCTGGACCTGGCTAAGAGAGGCCAGAAGCAGAGATTTCATACTTGCTGCACCGACCTCTCAGGGTAGCACCTGGTCTATCGGCAGACCCCAGATCGATCTTGAATCATTAATATCACATGCTAATGATCTTGGTACACAGTACAATATCGATAGGAAATGCATATTGCTTACCGGTATTTCCGATGGAGCTACCTTTGCTTTGACATGTTCTCTGCAAAAAAACACCATTTTCAATAATATTGCACCAATATCAGGTGTTCTTGTGCCGTCAGACCTTGCAGGGGTGAAACCCTGCCGGATATTCTGGGTGCATGGCGCTCACGACTGGATGTTTCCATTGGATCGCGCAGTAAAGGGATGTACGGATCTGCGCAATGCAGGGTTCGATGTGAAGCTCCATATTGTAAAAGACCTTGCCCATGCCTATCCAAGAGAGAAGAATGCAGATATCCTGAAATGGTTCGACCCTTCTCTGGCCGTCAATTCACGCATATGATCATACCGAACAAGGCGTGCCAGGTTTAACGGGTGCATTGGTATTGACAAACAATTGAAGGAACAGCTAATGTTTTCGATACTTAAATGATGGCATCTGGTTACTCCAATGCAGCTGGCTTGTTTTATAGTGATGAACAATCCGATACCTTTATTATGCAGGTATTTGTTGATATGTTTTTTTAAGTTGTACAGAGGAGATATGCATATGGGAAAATCCGTGCTGACCTGTCTGGTTCATGTTGCAACCGTAATTATACTGATAGGTTCCTTTTCTTGTGTATCCTTGGCAGATGATACTATCAGGATCGCATCTATTTTTTCATTTTCCGGTGATGCTGCAAAGGCTAATGAGGATTCAGTTCTGGGGGTGAGGCTGGGCGTTCAAGAGGTCAATGAACTGGGAGGATTGCTGGGAATGAAGCTGGAACTCATTGAGATTGACAACATGAGTACGCCTATTGGTTCAAAGGTGGCTGCAGACAAGGCTGTCAAAGAAAATGTCGTTGCTGTTATCGGCCCTGCCTGGAGTTCTCATTCCATTGCCGTAGCTCCTATAGCCCAGGCAAACAGGATTCCCATGATCACAAATATCTCTACAAACGAGAAGGTGACCCGTATAGGAGACTGTATATTCCGCGTCTGTTATACCGATTCATTCCAGGGACGTGTAATGGCATCATTTGCAAGGGAAGATCTGAAGGTACATACAGCTGTAATCTTTGTAGATATAACGAGCGATTACTCCATGGGCCTTGCCAAGGAATTTCAATATGATTTTGAAAAAATGGGTGGAAGGGTGTTGGAGATTCTGCAGTACAAATACAAGCAGGATGACTTCATGCCAATGGTTCTTCAGGCAAAGAAGAGCAATCCTGACATACTTTTTATCCCCGGGCATGATGAAAGCGGTATCATTGTCAAACATGCTGTAAATTCGGGACTCGAAGCCATCCCCCTTGGCGGCGACGGGTGGGCGGTGGAAGCCTTTTATAGAAAGGGAGGAGATCGAATGAAAAAGGGTTATTACTCGACACACTGGGATGAAGAGGTGCAAAGCGATGTCTCCAAAAGATTTGTGAGCAAATATAAAGGCAGCAGAAAGCTGAATCCTGCAGAGGCTCTCGGTTATGATGCAGTGATGCTGCTGGCAGATGCAATAGTGAGGTCAGGTTCGATAAACAGGGAAAGGATACGTTCTGCTCTCGCAGGGACGACAAATTATCAGGGGGTTACAGGTACCATCACCTTTGATTCAGCAGGGAACCCTATAAAGGGTGCTGTGATAATGACGATAGGTTATGGTGAAGCAAGATTTTTGAAAAGCATCCCTGCTGATGAGCAACACTGAGATATTATTGTTTGAGATGATCTGTTATTGATTAACGGTTGGAATAATTATGGTTTTTACATTTTCCTCAATAGGAGGCTTTCATGGCAACTGAAAAGAATCTGTCCGGACTGGTACACGTATTATTGATATTTTTGTGTATCTCTACGGTATGTATATCGTCTTTAATGGCATCACAGCCGCCGGTAAGGCTTGCCTTGATCCTTTCGCAGACAGGTATTGCAGCTCAGGAGAATATCCCGGCTATTAAAGCCGCAGAGCTGGCTATAGAAGAGATCAATGCCCGGGGTGGGCTCATCGGTCACCCTGTGGAACTGATGATCATAGACAACAAGAGTACGCCACTGGGGTCAAAGGCTGCTGCACTCTCGGCAGTGGATCTTGGTGTTATCGGTGTAATAGGGGCGTTCAGGAG
>JAFGTK010000101.1 GCA_016934135.1 Deltaproteobacteria bacterium
GAGAATTGTTTTTCTCTCAAGACTGGAATATAGGTTTATTGTATGAACTCCTGCAAAACAAGAATGGTAAAATGCCCTGCCTGCGGAAAAGTGGTTGCTTACGACAATAATCCGTTCAGGCCGTTCTGCTCTAGAGGATGCAAAGGTCTGGACCTTATCAGCTGGGCAGATGAATCATATCGAATCAGCAAACAAG
This sequence comes from Deltaproteobacteria bacterium, assembly GCA_016934135.1. Lineage (GTDB taxonomy): Bacteria > Desulfobacterota > Desulfomonilia > UBA1062 > UBA1062 > DSAD01. Next base: position 197 of record JAFGTK010000101.1, read on the forward strand.
AAGATGACAGTGAAGATCGAGAAGATGGAGAATAAACAACCTGTAAAAGTTGAACGGCCAGACCATACAATCTCGCGGAAACAGATAGACCCCGATGCATTAAAGGTGCTCTACAGGCTTTACCGCCATGGATTCAAGGGATACCTTGTGGGCGGGGCAGTGCGCGATATCCTGCTCGGAAAGTCCCCAAAGGATTTCGATGTTGTAACAGATGCCAGGCCGGGGCAGATAAAGAAACTTTTTGCCAATTGCTTTCTCATCGGCAGGAGATTCCGTCTCGCCCATATACGGTTTAAGGGTGGTAAAATCATTGAGGTGGCGACATTCCGCAAGGAACCGGACGAAAACGAAGAGATAGAATCAGAGGGTACTGAGCGGAATAATACCTTTGGTACCCCTGTCAGTGATGCCTTTAGAAGGGATATAACGATCAACGGTCTTTTTTATGATATTTCGAATTTCTCCATTATAGATTTTGTAGGCGGGCTCAAAGATATTGACAGGGAAAGGATATGTATTATCGGAGATCCCCACGAGCGGTATACAGAAGATCCGGTCAGGATGTGGCGGGTACTCAGGCATGCAGCCCGGCTGAACTTCTCGATTGATGAGGCAACAGCCTCGGCTGTTGCTTCGCATAGGCATCTTCTGATGCAGTGTTCAGGTGCCAGGCTTTTTGAGGAGCTCAATAAGGATTTGAACTCGGGATTTTCCTCGTCACTTTTTCAGCTGTTTCATGATTTTGGTGTGATGCCCTGCCTTTTCGGAAAGATGGGTGAATTTTTAGAAGAATCCCCTGATGCCATGGCAAGACTTATTGAATTGCTTCAGGTTGTGGATTCGGCATCCGGATCGCAAAAGGGACTTTCTCCTGAGGTCAAATACACACTTTTATTCTGGCCCTGGGCAGAATATCTGTTTGCATCCGTAGATTCAAGAGGCCACGACATGGTAAAGCTTCTCAATGATGCCTTTCTTGCATTGGACATGTCGATTGTTATCCCCAAGTCTCTCAGGGCTAATATCATTCAGGCTGCATGTATACTCGACAGGATGTATGCTGCAATGGGAACATCCCGTATGAGGTGGTCGCTGAAGAAAAGGGCGCGCTACTTTGATGCATCGATTGTCTTTTCCATTATTGAAAAGGCAGGTGTCCTCCCTGTAAAGGATCCGTTCGAGGAGATTTTCCGGGAAAAATATCCGTCTGCTGCCGGCAGATACCAAAGAAGAAGGTTTCGCAAGAAAACCAGGACAGCTCAAAAGGTATAGACTACCTGTGTTTCCATCTGCCCGGACAGTTGATCAGGGAGAGGGCATGGCCTAGGGTCCGACTTTGCCGGGTTAACGCTTCTGTTAGTTCGGGGGATATTCTGCCAGCCCTTTTACCGCGGAGAGCCTCATCCATGACAGGGCCCATATCAGGGCTAGCAGCAGCAGGGCGGATGCAAGGCACGCACATACCAGGGCAGCGCGCTTGAAAGCCAGGTGGCCGGACATGTCCATGAGACCGGCTTCGTCTGATATGATTGCAACTACATACGGGCTTGCGGGCTGTGAACTCCAGGATATCCATTTTCTGGGCGAAATCTTGTCAGGTCTGATCCAGTCTGTCCCGCGCAGTTCCATTCGAAGATGCTTTATCATTTCGTCGGCGTTGAAAAAGTCGCCGAATGCCTCTGTCAGCGTCAGGCTGGTTTCCTTGAGCATGTCCAGGTTTGATGCAACAATGACCTCATCCCTGAGAACAAAGTAAGAAAAGGTCTCGGTAAAAGGCCATGATATCTCCGTGGCATTGTCTTTCAGGGTAAGTTCGTCAACAGCAAGGGCAAGGATGTTTTCCTGCAGCCGGGTCATATTCGCGACGCGCTTTTGCTGTTGAGTGTTCATCAAAATGAAGAACGACAGCCAGACAATGATAAGTATGAGTATGATAATTATCTCCACTCCCGAGATCTGTCTGGCCAGGGATTTGTATTGTGGGGGTGTATTCTCTTTCATAGTGATCTTATTACTAGCTAAGTTGCCTTCATTATGCAAGGGTCGTATTGATGTTTATGTATTGCAGAATATACACAGATAGAGGCGGTAATTCATAAGCCTGAAAACGCAACATGCTGATAATAGGTTGATATTAAAATAATCATTGATTGGCATGATAGATGCATTTAATAAGCAAGCAATAGGAGAGGGTGTTTTTATGAGCAGAAGAGGCAATCTTGATATGATTATGAAAAATATGGATAGTAGTCGTGCCACGAAGATACTGGCAAAGACGCTTTACAAGGAACTCATGAATAACGGGTTCTCTAATAAGGATATAATTAACTTCTCCAAAGAGATGCTTGATTTTATGGCTGCCGAGATGCGTAAAAGCTCTACAACAGAGGCTTCAGACAAGAAGGACCGTTTACTGATTGGCTAGTCTGTCTCGTACAATCTCTACTATCTTTTGTACCGCACCATGTATATCCAGGTGTGTCGTATCAACCACAATAGCGTGTTCAGGGATAATCAGGGGGGATGTCTTCCTGGATGTATCCCGCTGATCACGATTGATCACATCCTCGAGAACCTGTTCATAAGATATTGTCGTTCCCTTGGCAATGAGTTCGTTGTATCTCCTTTTTGCCCTTTCCGACTCTGAGGCGGTAAGGAATATTTTTACCTGTGCATCTGGGAAGACCACGGAACCGGTATCCCTGCCTTCGACCACCAGGGAATGATGCTGCCCGAACGAGCGCTGAATGGTAAGAAGTGCCTTCCTGACAGAAGGATGGACCGCTATCTTCGAGGCTGCAGCGCTTATGTGGTTGGCGCGGATCTCCGAGGTTATATCCC
>JAFGTK010000102.1 GCA_016934135.1 Deltaproteobacteria bacterium
AGAAGATTCCTTTTCATCGACGCAATGTGTAAGGGCCTTTTTCAGGAAGGCAACGGCCTTGATTGGATTACTGCTCGTATAGTAAAGCTCACCGAGTGTCTTTAAGAGCTCATAGCGCTCACCGGATATGTTAAGCTCCTTTAGCAGATATTTTTCCGCCAGGGTATGCTGCCTGGCCCCGATAAGGCTTACTGCATAATTGTAGTGTACACCCCGTTCGCTCGGGTATGCCCTCAGTATCTTTTCGAAATAATGGGATGCCTTTTCGTAATCCTGCATCCCCATGGCATTGAAGGCCAGGCGCTCATACACATTTTTCAGGATTTTTATCATAACAGCTCCCTTATCAAACAATCATCGGACAGCAGTTCTCCTGCACCTTTGAAAACAAGGCGGATTTTTCGAGGAGGGAAAGGAATGCACCTTTGCCTTACCGAAAATATCCTGCATCGTTCAGAAGAAAAGGGACATGATTGCCACAACAATGATCGCCACGATCCCTTCTACAAGGGTCGCGGATGTGTATGCCCGGTATGCAACAGGAACTTCCATATCGGAAAACTGCGACACTACCCAGAAGTATGAATCATTGGCATGGGAAACAGTCATCGACCCCGCGCCTATGGCAAGCACTGTCAGGGCAGGAGAGAGCCCGAGTGATTGCATGAGCGGAGCCATGATGGACGCAGTGGTTATGATCGCGACAGTCGATGATCCCTGGGCGGTTTTCAATGCAGCGGCAATGACAAACGGAAGGAATATCCCCATGTGGTACTGGGAAAGCGTTGAACCGAGAAACTCTCCCATAGGGGAAGCTTTGAGTATGGCCCCGAATGCTCCTCCGGCACCGGTTATTGCAAGTATCAAAGCTGCATTCTTCACTCCCAGATCCATCCAGGAGCTTACTGCATCACGTTTCGCTTCCTTCTTGACGAGAATGAGCGCGAACAGCACGCCGATAAGCAGCGCTGTTACCGGGTCCCCTATAAAACTCAGGAACTTTGCAAGGCCTCCTTCGCCAAAAGGCTTTGTCGGGAAGTCCGCTATTGACTTGAACAGGATCAGGACGATCGGTATGACTATCGGGGCAAAAGACAGCGTGGTGGAAGGAAGTTTGCCATATTTCTGCATGAGGGAATCATACGACTCTGCCAGCACTGCCTTGATCTCGTATCGTTTTGCAAACCCGATAGCCCACAGGTATCCTGCAATTGCAGCAGGGATCGATGCAACGAGACCCAGGCCGATTACCCTGCCGAGGTCTGCATTGAGGATGCCTGCAGCTGCGATAGGGCCGGGTGTCGGCGGAACGAGGCAGTGGGTCGCGTAGAGGCCTGTGGCAAGGGCGACCGCCATTACAGCCATGGATTTGCCGGTTTCTTCCGACAGGGCCTTGTTCAGGGGGGTAAGGATAACATAACCCGAGTCGCAGAAAACCGGGATGGAGACAACATACCCTGCAATGCTCATTGCAAGGGGGGAGCGTTCCTTCCCGACGATCTTAAGTATGGCATTTGTCATGGAAAGGGCGGCACCTGTTTTTTCAAGTATGGTGCCGATAATAGTGCCTGCAACGATGACGATGCCGATATACCCCAGGGTGCCTCCAAAACCGTTCCTGATGGTCTTGACGATATCGGGTAAAGGCATCCCAACGAACAGACCATAGAGAAATGCCACTATCAGCAGAACAACAAAGGCATTCATGTGATACCGTGCAGTCAGAAAGATGATGATGGCAATCGCAATCACCAGATATATAAGAGCAATTCCTCCTGAAACCATGTTACACCTCCTTTTTTGGAAAACAAGAAAGGCGTTTTCGCATTGCATTGAAAATAAACATGAGAATATATATGTATTATTTAGTTTATTAAGATACTTATCGAATAAGTCAAGGAGCAGGTCCTCAGTATATAATTATTGTGTGGTTGATTTTTTCCATGAAGTTGCCATACCCTTACAGGCAAGGAGGCTTCCATGAAGAGTCATATACCGCACAGCAACGAGAGCAAGGCCGCATGCAATGAGATAGATATCGTTTACGATACGTTCGGAGATGATACATCACCCCCCATGATACTTATCATGGGCCTCGGATCTCAGATGATACTCTGGGACGACGAGTTCTGTTCGCAGCTGGCAGCCAGGGGATTCAGGGTAATCAGATTTGATAACCGGGATGTGGGAAGATCAACGAAACTCTCTCATATGGGCATCCCCGATTTCCGCTCCCTGATGAAGGGCCAGGTTGTTGAGGTTCCCTATACCCTGCATGATATGGCAAAAGACACCATAGGCCTTCTCGATGCCCTGCAAATAGATTCCGCGCATATTGTCGGCGCTTCCATGGGAGGCATGATAGCCCAGTTGTTGGCTGTTGACTATCCTCACAGGGTGCGCTCACTTACATCCATCATGTCCACCACGGGCGATCCTTCTCTTCCCGGGCCGTCACCCGAGGCCATACAGGTCCTGTTCAGACCATACCCTACAGACAGGGAAAGGTTTGTGAATGCCTTTATCAATACGTGGAGGGTCCTCGCTGGAGATCAGCTCCCCATGGAACATGACCGTGTCGTGGATCTGGCCGGAAGATTCCATGAGCGGGGAGTAGATCCTGCCGGCAATGCAAGGCATCTTGCAGCCATTATTGTTTCGGGATCAAGAAAGAAGGAGCTTGCGTCTGTGAAGGTGCCTGCACTGGTCATTCACGGGGATGCAGATCCTCTTGTGCCTGTGGAATGCGGCATGGATACTGCTGGGAGCATCCCCGGTGCAGTTCTTAAAGTCATACCCGGGATGGGTCATGCATTCCCCTGCAGCGTATGGTCCGATATCATCGATTCCATAGCAGAGCATGCAGCAAGGTATTGAAAGCCGGGGGATCCTTTCAGGAACAAGAATACCGCAGAGGATTTCCCTTCTTGATAATCAGGCTGTTTTTTACTATTGAACGAATGAGATAACCTATTAAAGGTAAGGGTGTTATGGCAAAAATAAAGAGTACGCTTGATCTGGTCATGGAAAGGACAAAGAATCTGAACATGACGGAAAAGGACAGAGAAAAACTGCAGGAGAAACAGAACACCGAAAAGGCTCGCATGTGGGTGCAGAGATATCTCGGCAGAAGAATGGATGCAGATGAACTGAAGCATGAGCTGGAGAAACAGAGCAGGCAGTATCCTGAAATCCGGTCTCTTGTCTGCAAGGAACTTGCGAAGTTTCTCGATCCTGCAGGTGACAACACCATGGTCCTGTATGCCCTGGAAAAGGCCCTTGGCGCTGATCCGCAGTCAATCAGGGACCTGATGCAGTCCTATGAAACAGACCTGAAGAACCAGATGTCCCGGTATGCGGATCAGATGATTTCATCTCTGAACCAGGAAGGCTTCTTTGGTTCTTCTCTTGCTCCGAACCTGGCACGGAACCCTCAATGGCAGGAATATGTCAGCCGGGCACACCAGGGTCTTCAGGCCAGGATAGTCACTGTTACAGGTAGCTGAACCAGTAATCCTCGATAACCCGGAAATTTTCCCGGACAGCCTCTTTCCCTGAAACAATGCCTCCATGGCCGGTAAGGAGATATTCCACATCGTAAGACATGATCTTTTTGATGCTTTCCTTGAGCTGTTTGCTGTTTCCTCCCGGAAGGTCTGTTCTCCCGATACCCTGCTGAAAGACCACATCCCCGGTAAAGAGAACCTTTTTGTCTTTCCAGTACAGGCAGATAGACCCTGGAGTATGCCCAGGGGTATCAATGACCTCGAAATGATCGTTCCCGATGGAGAGATCTCCCTGTTTGAGGTAGAAATCAGGTTCAGGGATAGAGTAGAGGCTGCCTGCAAGCTTGAGAATATATTCGTATTCTTTAAGGTTTATGGTGAATTTTGTAGGGCTCTTGAAGTAACTCACTGCCTCCAGATGATCAGGGTGGCCGTGGGTTGCCAGGATGAGGTCTACCATGTCCAGCGACAGCTTAAGGGAGGAAAGCCCTTTGTTGATATGTGCAAACAGGTGTTTGTGGCCAGGGTCAATGAGGATTCTCTTTCCTGAATCGATAAGGTATGTGTTGCAATTGTTCTGTGTATAGTCTTCCCAGATAAATGCATATAATCCGTCAAACAGCTTTACCATCATGTAATGCCCCTTTCTCCTTAAGCCTTTTCGAGTGATGTATTTCCCCGGATGAAACAGCCCTTTGATAGCAGTTATGTTATTGAAGCCGCTGCTGCACAGGCATCGCTTCTACTCCTGCAGATCTCCCTTCAGGCCTATCTCTTCGGCAACCTCGCGCATTCCCATGATGGTATCCTGAATAAGTTCGGATACATCCATGCCGAGCATCTCGGCACCTCGGGTGATGATAGACCGGTCCACCCCGGCTGCAAACGCAGGAGACTTCCATTTTTTCTTTACCGATTTGGCAGTAAGGTCGAGCACGCTTTTGCCAGGCCTGACCAGGGCGCTTGCAGCTACAAGACCGGTGAGTTCATCGATGGTATACAGGGTCATCTCCAGCCTGGTCTTTGGCTCAACATCGGAGCAGATGCCCCATCCATGTGAGACTACTGCCCGAATGTATTCCCCCGGCCAGTCATTTTCTTCAAGTATCTGGCGCGTTTTTGTGCAGTGCTCCTGCGGAAACTGCTCATAATCGAGATCATGGATAAGCCCTATAATGCCCCACATCTCCTCGTCTTCTCCGGTTTTCCGTGCAATATAGCGCATGACGCCTTCCACTGCATATGCATGCTTTCGCAGGTTGTCGGTCTGGTTATATTTATGCAGGAGTTCCAGTGCCTCTTCGCGAGAGGGAACATGTTCTGCCATGGCAAGCCTCCTTTGAATATTTTCCCAAGTATCATGATTTTTTCCTCAGGTGGCAAGCCCAATTTTGTGAATGCAGCTGCAGATTAGGAGATAACGGTTCTTTCCTCTATGCTGTGGGAGCGGCTTGAGCCGCGATTACGCTGAAAGGGAAAGAAAAGTAATAGCAACTAAAACCGCTCTCAGTCCAGAAGTTGGATCATATACACAGTATCATTGGTTTTCGGTTTGTTTATGCCCCGGAAGCGGACTTTGAGCGCATTCTCCTTACCCCTGCAATTGCAATCAGGCCTGCACCGAAAAGGATCATGGTGCCCGGCTCGGGGACAGGCGAAGGCACTGCTTCTATTGACAATTGCACATAATCCGCCACTCCGCCATGCACCGGCACAGTGCCTGAATAATTTTCCCATGTACGGTATCCTGTAACAGTGAACTCCACTTCAAAAAGGGTGTCGTTCTCGGTGAATAAGGCACTCTGGGTAAACATCATATCTTCCACCCCTACCAGTGCCCCAGTACCGTACAGGAGATATGCCGCCTCGCTGAAAAAATAAAAAGTAGTAGTTGATTCTCCCTGCAGACCGGCAATGGTATAATCGTCACCATTGAACTGGAATGTCGCGGTCCCGGAATCGTTCGTATGTATGACCTCCTGGAAATATGCATTTGCATATGAGCCGTAGCTTGCAGTCCCGTCGTTGACGATCGTGCCGCCTGTACGGACAAGGTTGTCTATGCTCCACTGAGAGCTGATATCACTTACCGCATCGAGCGTGCTGTTTACCCATCCGGGATGAGTGCCGTGAATCTCCGATACCCAGGTACCGGTATCGATTATGCCCGGATCGTCATTGGAATTCCAGGAGCCTTCTATAAGCAGTGCCCAGGCAGACCCTGCGTATAACAGGATGCAGCAGATTACAAAACACGTCAAACTGGTTTTCTTCATTTGTTTTCCTCCTCATATGTTATACTTGATCCACAAATCCATTGTTGCCCCTGAATGATCACGCATTACAGGAACATGAAATTCACAGAAAAGAATCGTTAAAACTGTTGATCATACAGCAGTTGTTTCTTTTCTCATAGCAGTGAACTCGTTTCTGATGCAAAAATCATACAAAACATGGGTAAATAATATTCATATATGTTTTCAAGATAGTATACATAATACCCTGGAGGGCTGCAGGGCGGTCTTGTGCAAAAGAGGGAAAAGGATTTCTACTGTGTGGAAAAAGATTTCTGGATGGCTGTTCAGTCTGTCCTGCTCGAACTGTCCGGGTTTTTACATATTCTTACACCCGGTGTGCAGTTTCATGTCGGCATAACCTTTGCGCCTGATCCTGGCAGTATGATTTCTTTAGGGTGAAATGTCATATTCCGTCCTGTGTGGAATAACCATACTGCAAGCTGCGGTATGCAGGGCTGAACAGGCCAAAAAGCAGGACAATGGCTGCAAGGAGCAGGCCGCCTGTGCCTACTGTTATTGATACACTGAAGGCATCTGCAAAGACGCTCAGGATCATGTTGCCGAAGGGAAGGGCGGAAAAGGTAAACAGGTATACGCTCATAACGCGACCGTGGTAGCGTTTATCCGACACATCCATGATCAGGGTGGCATTGAGCGAAAGATATGACGATGATATTATGCCCACGATCACCATCATGACAAGCCCGATTCGGTAGGAATAACAAAACGCGAAGACCGCCAGAGACAGCCCCAGGAGCACTCCCAGGACAAGCTGTACGATGCCGGGCCGCTTTAAACGGCGCACAGATGCAACCGCTACGGACCCGATTATCGCGCCGATGCCGTTTGCCATCATCAGAAATCCCAGGCCTTTTGGACCGACGCCGAAGACAGTTTTGGCAAAGACCGGCATCAGCGCCTGAAACGGCATGCCCAGGATTATGGGGGCTATGCTCAGTATCAGAAGGACAACCAGTGCCGGATTGCTGCGGATATAGGAGATTCCGTCCATCACCGCCTTTGCCCCGGTCATGTCTTTTGCATTGGCATCTGCTCCACGGTCAACGATCCTGTTCAGGCTCAGCACGACAATTCCGGACATTACAGCCATGATCACATATACCCCGCCGATATCCATCCATGGCTTGCTGATCAACCACCCGGCAAGTGGGGGCCCGACAACCCTGCAGGCATTCATCCCGGCACTGCTTAATCCAATGGCATTGACCAGCCGGGCCGGGCTGATCAGCTCTGCCACAAAAGACTGCCGGGCCGGCATGTGGAAGGTAAAGGCAGTGCCCATGACACAGGAAACAAGAACCATCTGCCATATGTTGATGACGCCGGATATGACCAGCACAGCCATGATCACGGCTGCAAAAAGCATGGTTGTCTGGCTGATCATGAGGATCTTGCGTTTTGAATAGCGATCTGCCGCCATGCCGCCCATCAAGGAAAATGCAAGCATGGGGATGCCGAATCCCAGTGAGATGAACCCGATTGATTTGGCCTCGCCCGTAAGCTCAAAGGCAAGGTAGCCGTTGGTGAAAAGGTACATCTGCATGGCAAGGATGCCCGGCAGCATGCCGAGCCAAAGGTTTCGAAAGTCCCGCTCCATAAGGGCGGGGAAGAGTTTCAGCCATTTTATCCGGCCGGTGCCGTGGTCTGTTTCCCTTGGTTTTGCGGTTTGCAGACCCTCAACATGTTCATCATGCATCTTGTATCCCAAGTCACGCTCTCTTAAAATACTCTAATCAGGTTTCACCCGTTCGAAGAAACTGTCTTGACGAATCTTGTGACCTCGGACTTTGGACCCTGGACCTTATGCCTTATACTGAACCTTTCTCTATCTTGAAGGAAACGTCCTCTCAGAATTCTCCAGGCATTGAAGGCCCGCCAAAAATAGAGAATAAAAACATGATGAGCAATACCTGGATGGCCCAGCCGATACAGCATACCCCCACGGCCCGCATAGTACTCTTATAATCCAGGGCCTGTCTCACTGCTATTATCATGGCTGCCAGCATCCAGATCATGGCTGCCAGATTAACCAGCGCTGCCAGTCCGGGGATGATCCCCAGCACCCTTATCAGCCCGGGAGAGCTTGAAAACCCTATGGTGCGCAGCAGCTCGCCCATATCTGCCCTGGTCTGAGGCTCCGGGAGAAGTTTTGTTCCGATAAGGTATGTCAGCCATGCCCAGAAAAACCACCCGATAAGGGCTGTGACCGTTCCGATCAGGATACCGGTAAGCCCCACATGTCCGATGCTTCCTATACCGGCAGCGATACTGGAAAGAACAACGACCAGTATTGCCTGCCCCATTGATTCCCTGTCGGCCTCAACCTCCTCATACAGACTGACATCCAGTCTGGCAGCACGAATGATGCGATCCTTGAAACTGGTCATTGTATCCCCCCTGGTGTTTCAGCGTGAATGTGAAGCTTCTCAACACCCTTTCTCAGAGTATTAATAAAAAACATATCTTTGTCAAACATCACGGGAGAGTGAAGGTAACTGAAAATTGGAAAAAGAGAGATGGATGGCCACTTTCGACTTACCCCACATCCATGAAATATGCCTCTATGCCTTATAGATTTCAATGAGCCTTCGCTCCATTTCACCTTCAATCTTGGCTATGATCTCCACATGGTCTGCTATTGTGGAGTTTTTGAGCTTGTGGCGAAGCAGCTCATCCACCTGGAATATACCTGCCGAGTTAGCCAGGGTTATTACCAGCTTGACCGGTCTTTCATCGCCGGGTTCGATATCAACAGAATCGACTGCCTTGGCCGAGACAGAGTGGATATTCACGTATCCGGTCTCAAACGGGATGCGTGATCTGCCCTCTGTCATATCCAGAGCATCGGCTACCTTCAGGACTCCGGCTTCTATGGTAAGGCAGGTCTCCTTTGCATTGTGAGATATGATTGCGTGCATGACCTCGGATGCAATAGTTGTCAATGCCGGTTCTTCATAGATATCTTTTAGCAGTTCCCGGGATTTCGGATATGCGAGAAAAATGCTGTAGCGTTCATGATCGTTGCGGTGTGCAGAGATCCCGATATCATGAAGACACGAGGCGAGCACGACGATCACCTCTGCATCGTCTGTTTCCATACCGTGGTCTTTCACCACGCTTGGTATAATCCCGCCTTTTATCAACAGGCGCAGTATGCGCAGGGCTGCATTCGACACGATGCGGATATGGATTTCGCCGTGGTCGCTTATGCCGCTTCTATCCACCGCATTGATGTTGGCACACTTCCACAACTGGTGGAGTTCGGCATCTTCATTGATATGAGAGAGCAGGTGCTTCAGCTTCGTGTTCTTTTTTGTGGGTATGTGAATACTCATAATTCTCCTGTTTTTCGATCATATTCCCATTCGGGAATAGAGCAATAGGTATTACATGTCAGCTCTTGACTTTTGTCTGGTGCTGTTTATTTTTACCCATTGTTACATTGTTTGGATATGCTCTTTTTTCAGTGCAATACGCATGTCATCTGTTTTCCTTTTTATTATCAAATAGGATGAATATCAACTGCCTGTTCAGGATGAGAAGACTTTTATTAGTACGGCTGATTCCCATCATGCACATGGACGAAAGCGGGTAAGCCAGTCCGGACAGGAGAGTTCCGGTCTTTTTGGGAAGGAACGAGGTAAAAATTATTTAGCAGAAAGAAAAAAAGAAGGAGGGGTACTATTATGCCAAGGCTGCATAAATCTATCGATATCAAGGCCCCGGTCGGGAAGGTATTTTCCTATCTGGAAGATCCTAAGAATGCTCCGGAATGGATACACAGCATGGTCGAGGTCAAGGATGTCAAAGGTTCAGGACGCGGAACCCACTATAATTGGATCTGGAAGATGGCCGGGGTGAAATTGAACGGAGAATCCGATCTTGTAGAGGATCTTCCCAACGAGAAGATGGTGCTCAAGTCCAAAGGAGCAGCAGAAAGCACATGGACGTTTAAATTCGAACCTCATGAAAACATGACCCATCTGGACCTCGATATTGACTACAAAATACCCATCCCGATCCTGGGGAAGGTGGCTGAAAAGATTGTGATGAGACAGAATGAGCGTGAAGCTGAAATAGATATGCAGAATATCAAGGACAAACTCGAAGGATGATGCCTGGCGGCCATAAATAATAAATGGCCGGATCATATCCGGTATCAGCCCGCATTCTGCTATTAAGATCGGTTTCTCCCCTGTCTGAATCAAACGCAGGCAGATCTCTGTACGGCTGTCACTCCCTGCCGGGAAGACAGGTGCTGTTATTGTAGCGTTTTTCGCCGTCCACAATCCCTGCCGGGGCATCACCTGTCCAGGCAGCCCATATCAAATGCCGGAAACGGATGTAAAAGATTTGCATATTTTTTATGATGAAAAAGCAGTATCTTGTAGACGCTCTTTATGGACAGCTTTTGTATATTCAAGTGATAATAGACAGGGGAGGGCTTATGAATGTTACATCTGAATCAGTCAAAGAGATGATCCTGTCCGAAGGTATAGATCTGGTCGGCATTGCAGATGCAAGAAATCTTATCACGGCATATCCTCCTGCACCGGCTACCGAACTTATGCCTGACGCAAGGAGTGTGATTGTAATGGCAGTGGCCCACAGCCTGGGAGCGGTCTATGCACCGGATATCATGATCTGGACCAGAAACAAGATGCAGACATCACGCCTTCTGGATCAGGTTTCAGAAAAGGTCGCTCGCTTCCTGGAAAAGAACGGATACCTTGCAATGCCGGTCTCTGCCGACAAGCCCAGCCCGATGTTTAAAAAAGATCCTGCAACCGGGAAGCGGTTTCATATTACCAGATTTGCCGGTCATATTTCTGCAAAGCATGCTGCCGTCTCAGCCGGAATGGGTCAGATAGGCCGCTCCAATCTGCTTCTTACACCGGAATACGGGCCGTCTCAGCGTCTGGGTACGATCTTAACCACTGCAGAGCTTTCTCCTGATCCTCCACGGGACTTTAACCTCTGCCCTGACAATTGCAGACTCTGTGAAAAGGCCTGCCCGGTAGGTGCTTTAAAAGACGGCCGGTTCGATGTTGACCGGTGTTTCATATACTGGACACTAGGTCTGAAAGAACTTCCCCCGAAAAATCTCAGGCAGTGGCCTTCATTCCTGAAACTCCTTGTCAGGCATCTAAAGGCACGGGATCTTATTTTCGAACTGGGGCAGACATACATCACGGATGTGGATTTCTGCATCGAATGCATGAGGGCCTGCCCGGTGGGAAGTCAATGGAAGGGTATCAGGCCGAAAGTATTGCCGCTGCAGAGACATGGCGCAGGCGGCCTGGATGTCTGAGAGCGCTAGAATGTATATACAAAAGTAACGGTAGGCCCGAAGGTGACATCTTTTGACTCTGTCCTGGCCCATCTTTGCGGGCTCCTTGCCTTGAGATACCATTCCTGGTACCGCAGCCCGAGCTGTACAATAAGCCGGTTCACTGGCAGAAGGTTCAGGCTTGCTTCGGCATTGTACGAGAACGAATATTTAGGGTCGATGGTAAAGGTGTTTCCCTGGGGATCTTTCATTTTCAGGTCTATGAGGGCCAGCCCTATTCCCCCCTGCAGTCCAAGGACGATTTTCTGCCTGATGGGATATACGACCCCGAAACCGACTGTCGGCATGTTTACTTCTGCTTCAAGATCATAGGGATAGCTGATATCGCCCATCTGCGTGACATAATTCAGGATCATATCGTACCGCAGAGTCTGATACTTGTATCCTGCAAAGACACGGCAGTATTTCAGGAAGGAAAGGCTGTCCTGGTAGCTGGACAGGGAATAGGTGGCGGCGAGGTCGAGATCTCTTCTCCTGGTGTCGATACTGGTGGCAAGGGTCATTGTTTCGGCAGTACCGTTCCAGTCCTGGGAAAAATTGCTGAACACCATTAAGGCAAGGCTGAACGCCCATGTCCCGGAATCGTTCTGATATCCTATAACCGGACCTGCAAGAAAGCCGGACCCTTTGTCAACATCAGATATCAGGTTTGCCCCCACAGACCTGAACCCCACACCGATATCCTTTTCAAACCAGTCGATAACAGCCGAGTCCCATGAGGCGCTCCAGTACTTGGCTCCTGCCAGAACAGTCCCGGCACCTGCGTTATAGAGAGGAAATACAAGAATGAAAGAAAGTATTGCAACAACCATGCATGTCTTCTTCACCTTAAGCCCTCCTGTTCGGATCTGCAATTTCGCGCCATGCGCATGACTCCATGGTATCGGATTATAATGTTATCGGGATAGCCATTGTCAGCGTCTCCAGATTATCCCTGGCCCTGAGGTAGTCCGGATCATATTTCAGAGCCAGCTCAAAGTGTTCTTTTGCCTCCTCTAGAAGCCTGAGTGCCTCTTTGTTTTTCCCTGCTCTCTTGAGATCTTCCGCACCCGAGACCGCCATTTCGCCTGAGTAGTTGTTCAGGGATGCATCAACGGATTGTGTCTCGACATTGCCCATTATCCTTGCCTTCTCCTCTTCGTTGAGCATGACCCGGAGAAATCCTATGACCTGGATGAAAAGTTTTTTCTCGAGCATGAAGAATTCCTCTGTTTCGCCTTTTATGGAGGCGGCACCGAGCTGAATACCTTTTTCGACCGAGAATATCTGTGCCGCCATCGTGAGCTCGCCGTTCAACTCGACAAACGAGCCTGTGAGGATGTATTTCGCTGCGGCCAGCCTGCCTATCTTTACTGCCTTGTCCCTGTCAACCAGTCCGGAATATTGAAGATCCTGCTCTCTGACGATATCCCTCAGCCGTTCCCTCTCCACGATATTGAATATCCCTACTGATTCGAGGTCTGTTGCAACCATCGTGGCAATGCCGTATTCCCACGGCTGGAACTGGTATGCCTGCGCGTTTGCAGAGTTGTTTCTGAAATTCAGCACTGCAAGCCCTGCTCTTTCAGAACGGGGTATGCCCGTTGAGACGGGCTTATGTGAAAGGGAACTGCAGGCACTTATGGAAAACATAAGAAGGATTAACAGCAGGATTCGAGAGACTTCAGGAATGATGCCTCGCAGAAAGGAGATTCTGCTGGTATGTATTCCTGCCGGTTTTATGGAAGGTTTGCTTGTAATGAGATGGTATTTTCTCATGGCAACTCGAAATAGACCTTGATGTTGTACTTGTTGTAGAGGGTGATCTGGTTGAAACTGTCATAGTCGGACCAGTTCGATCCGTCGGTGTTGAGCTTTGCCCATGCATCCGCCTCGCTCAGCGTATGGCTGCCGATTGCCAGCACATAGGTGCCGGCATTGATGTCCATTGCAAGGTAGGGACTTTGGCCGGTTCGGGTATCATGTGCCCCTGGTGCAGTGTCCCCCGGGTAAGCCCCTGCAGCACTGCCGACAAGTGTTCCTGATTCACTGAAAAGATAAATGTTTGCAACCAGTTTGTTGTTGGCTTCCCCATCATCAAAGAAATCGGTTGGTATGCCTTTGAAGTTTCCGATACACGCCTCGAAGGCCTCCACATCGATAATAATGTGACCGTTTGTCTCGAAGTTTAGAATCCAGTGATCCACCTCGCTTGCCTGTGATATGGAATCCGTCAGGACGAGAATAGGATCTCCCTCGGGCTGGGAGCCCGGAATGAGGTTGACCCCTCCTGTATGACAGTCCATACATGTTAGTCCTGGGTTCTCTCCTGCTGTTTCATGGCAGTTGTAGCACTGTGTCATGATGCACCCATGATTCTCAACCGGGTCGCAAAGGGTTTCACTGTCTTCGCCCACGGTATGGCACGATCTGCAGTACCAGTGAGTCTGCCCGGCTACGGTCTCGTGGTCATGGCACTTGATGCACAGGCCGTTGTAGCGTTCCGAGTGCTCTGAATGCGCAAATGCGACATTCGACCAGTCCACTCCGGCAAATGACACTGTCTCGGCGGATGCGGGTATCTCGGCCGGTATGCCCGGGCGGTCATCGGAAACATCGCACTGTATCAGCAGAAAAGATAAACCAAGGACAAGAGCGATTCCAATAAACAGTCTCTTCATAGAAAACCCCCGCAGTTCATCACTGCATGGAATAAAAACAATATGAATATCTTTGGAATATAATGTTGGGGATATCTTGAGTCAAGTCCAGCAAGGCCTTGCCAAAGTGCCTTTGCATGAGGATGCCGGGCAGATCAAAGCAGAACATTTCCCACAGCTCGCTGTGGGGATACATTTGAGCAGATAAGGTGGAGACCTGATTTTACTCAGGCCTTCGAACATGATGAGCTGGGATGTTGCAGCTGAAGAGGCTCTGGGGCTGCATAGCCCGGCATCTGTATCAATTGTAGGTCGGCAGGTTTCCCTTCTTCTCGAAGATACTGGTCCAGTTCACCTTGCCTGTAGCGGGGTCCAGCAGCTTCGCCTCCACTGTAATCATGAAATATCCGCCGACTTTTTCCTTAAAGGCCAATCTTTCTTGAGTTTGTTTTCATTACCATTCTGCAGGAGCACTATCTGCTGGTGGCGTACTGTCGTCCATTCACTGATCACCCAGGGTGCGAGAAACGCCTTCTTGCATGGAGCCTCTTATCTGAAGAGTTCAAGGCGCCTCAGGATGGTGCTCAGATCGTGTACAAGGCCACCTCCGGGCTTCCGGGCTGCGACCGGGTGGTGCAGGTAGGAAGTCGCCTGTTCGAGTTCACGGTGCGAGCCCACACTCCCCAGGTGCGTTACATTGATGCTCAGACGTCTGAGTGCTACGCCTGTTAGGTTGTATACCACGCGTCCTGCTGCCTGCGGATCGAAACAGCGGTTCACCACTAGATACGGGGAAAATCCCAGGATCTCGTCGGCGATCAGGGGCAGGCTCAGCGGCTGGTTTCTGTGTACGGATATCAAAAGGTCCTCGATGGTCCTCGGATGATGCTCGTCAGCAGGCTCGGTACAGGCGTACACGATATCCTTGAGCTGGTGGTTGTCCCTGCAGATGAATGTAGAGTCGGCCATGAAGAGCCCCCTGAGCTTGCGCTGCAGTGCGGTCTTGATAAAGGCATATGCCTCGATATAGGCCGGCTGGTCAAGGGTGGTCACTACGATACCCGTATCGGCGGCCAGGAAAAAATCCAGGGTGTTGTAGTCGGTGCCGCCTCCCAGATCCAGGATGATATAGTCTGCGCCCAGCTTGCGCAGGTTTTCAAGCAGTTTCTTCTTGCGCATGAAGGGGATATTGGCGCTGCCAACCTCTGAGCTGTTGCCTGCGATAAGATGAGGCCTGTTAGGACGCCTCAGGACGACATCCTCCAGATTTGCATGCTTGCGGTTAAGGTAATCGTTAAGGGTAACATGGGGGATGACCCTCTCTCCCAGGTAGATATGCAGGTCACTGCCGCCGAGGTCGAGGTCCACCACAACTGTTTTCAGGCCGGATTCCGCCATGAGCATGCCCATGTTCGCCGTCAGGATACTCTTGCCGATCCCGCCTTTGGCCCCGCCTACGGCAATGATCCGGCCCGCGCCGCACAGCTCCTCTGAAGGACAGGGTGACTTGCGGCCGAAACAGGCAGCCAGGTATTCATAGGCATGGTTAACCTTTTCCATGTGGCGGCCCAGGCGTTCGATCACTGCGTACGGCTTGTCCTGGTGCCTGTCAGGATGGTAGCGTAGCACATTGCTGCGGTAGGCCTTTTGCACCTGCTCCCAGGTGAGTGTCTCCAGGAAGGGAAACCTGAGAGCCGCACGGCCGGCAGTGGCCGCGGTATGCGGCCTGAGTGCCTCGGCATGCATGAAGACATGGCAGCAGGCCTGCTGGATCCTTTTCAAATCGCTCCGGGCATATCGTTCCTGTCTTATCACAGCATCAATCTCCGCAGTGCATATCGTGTGCAGGTATCTTATCGGGAATGCGGTCTGGTGATATTAATCCGTCTTCACGTCCACTTCCCGCTTTTATGTTTTCATGATGTCGTGAGGTATGAGGCAAAAAACATGCTCCCCTGATTTCTTCAACTCATTATTTCTGCTGATCCGGATCTCTTTTAAGACATGTTTCGATTATAAATAACTGAAGTTCTGCACATCAGATCATATCAAAGTTGTTTCCAGTCCATGAATTATCGTTTATTATTGTACAGGCTTGATTGATATACAGGGGGTGATCATGAAGATAACCATTATTTATGACAACACTTCATTAAGGGAAGACCTTGTTGCGGACTGGGGTTTTTCATGTCTTGTCGAGGATAATGAAGGCCATACCATACTCTTTGATACAGGTACGAACGGGGCGATACTGCTTGCAAACATGGAGAAGCTTTCCATCGAGGCGGCATCCGTGGACGAGATCTTTATATCGCATGCGCATTTCGATCATATAGGCGGTCTTTCGATGTTCCTAAACGCAAACAGCGATGTGAAGATATACTGTCCCGAGTCTCTCAGAGGGGTTCGAGGAGCAGCAGAGGTGATCAAGGTCGGAGATGACCCTGTACAGATGCATGAGAACATCTTCTCTACAGGAGAACTTGAACAGGTGGAACAATCCATGGCCATAAAGACCCCGAAAGGGATCGTTCTTGTGGTCGGGTGCTCCCATCCGCAGATGTCCGGCATACTCGATGCAGCCGGGAGGTTCGGCAGGGTATATGCCGTAATAGGCGGTATGCACGGATTCAGGGACTTTGATCTTTTCAGCGACATGGAGCATATCTGCCCTACTCACTGCACCCAGTATATCCAGGAGATAAGATCTTTATACCCCGATGCATATATTCAAGGCGGAGCAGGCAGGATAATCGAATTATAGGATACATTGAGATTGAAGGAGGTTTGCATGCAGAGTTTGCAGGCCGGCACGGTCGTTGTCGGCACGGGTCCCGGCGGTGCAACCGTTGCAAGGGAACTGGCCATGGCAGGCGAGGATGTCCTGATCCTGGAAAAGGGAAGGGATCACCGGTTTCCAGTGGGGAACATAACTGCCTATGCCACCATGTACGATATCCGCAGGTCAAAGGAGGGTGTTCTCGTTCGCAGGGGGATCACCACAGGAGGATCGACTATGATCTATTCCGGCAATTCCTACGATCCCCCGGCTTTTCTCAAGAAGGAGCTGAAGATCGACCTGTCAAAAGAGGTGAAAGAGACCAAGAGAGAGCTCAACATACGCCCTATCCCGGAGGATTATTATGAGAGATGGCCCGGCACGAAAAGGCTTGTGCAGGCGGCCTGTGAGCTGGGCTATTCTATGGAGCCTCAGGAGAGGTTTATCGATCCTGATCTGTGCGACCCTTCCTGCGACATGTGTCTTTTCGGCTGCAGCCGCGGTGCCAAATGGACCTCGCGTGAATATGTCTATGATGCCCTTGTCCATGGTGCCGGTATCATTACGAGGTGCGATGTTCAGAAGGTTCTCTCCACTGGCGGAGAGGTCACAGGTGTAGTTGCATACACCCCGAAAGGCACACTCGTGGTGAATGCAGACAGGGTAATTCTGGGTGCAGGAGGTCTGGGCACCCCGATGATTCTTCAGAGATCGGGTATAAAGGGTGCAGGCACGCATTTCTTCACAGATCCCATGTCGGTAATGGCAGGCATTTCATCGGATTCAGTCGGAACATGGCGCGAGATAACCTATACCTTTGCGGACGAATCCCACGTGGGCGAGTTCGTAATGGGTAATGTCGGTGCTGTAAATGCATTTATGGCACAGATCGCGGCCCTTCACCTGCCCTATGCAAGGAGGGCTGTCCATCTGCCGAAGATGGTCGGCATGTTCGTGAAGCTCTGCGACGAAGCAAACGGAAGCATAGAACCCGATGGAACCCTGCACAAGGCGTTTACCGTGAAAGACGAAGAGAAAATGGCAAAGGGCGTGGATGCTGCAAGGAAGATCATGATCAGGGCAGGGGTAATCCCCGAGACCATATCCGTTGCCAAGGGAATAGGCGGCCACCCTGGCGGCACCGCAGCTATCGGTCGAGTGGTGGGTACCGATCTCATGACCGAGATAAGTAACCTCTATGTATGCGACAACAGTGTCATGCCGCGTTCCGGGGGGATTCCGCCGGTGCTGACCCTCATTGCACTGGGCAAGAAGTTTGCTCGTTCTCTGCTGAAGAAGACAAAGGCATGATCAACACGAAGATATGCAGATGGTATCGGATATGACCGCTGAAAAGGTATACCGAGCAGGGCCTGCTCGAAAGGAAATGGGTCGAACAGTACTGCCTCGGCGGGGGATGGAAAGGGTGCGTGCGCTACCATATGGATGAACAAGGCGAATATCACCCGGACAACATGCTTCCCGACGGAAGCATCGACAACGGATTGAAGCCAGGATAATATAAATCGGCTCTAATACATGCGAGGGTGTTTGAATGAAAGGGGGATATGATTGCTCATGAATACAAAGGATAAAGAAAAGAATGGCATGTGTGCACGGTGCCCGGGAAATGTCTGCTATCCTCTTGCCGGGACGAATGATCCGCTTCCCGGACTGGACAATGCACCGGATTTCTGTCCCATGGTCCGTTTGTCCGCTGTTGTCGATGCAGCGGCGAAAGAATATGCACGTCCTGAAATAAAAGAATTCTCCAGGCTTGCATCTGTCCAGGAGGCCGAGTGCTACGAGATCACGGCAGGGGGCATAAGAACGACCATACCGAGGATTGAGGAGATTATCGAGTTTGCGTCAAAGTGCAATTATACAAAGATCGGCATTGCGTTTTGTGTCGGGCTGAGAGAAGAGGCCAGGATGACCACTGCGATATTAGAGGATAAGGGTTTTGATGTAGTATCTGTAAACTGCAAGGTCGGCCGTATCCCGAAAGAGTCCATAGGGCTCAAAGGCGATGAAAAGATAATGGGCGCCGCATTGTTCGAGCCCATATGCAATCCCATAGCCCAGGCAGAGATTCTCAATGCAGAGGGAGTGGATCTGGCTGTTCTTCTGGGCCTGTGCGTGGGGCACGATACGCTCTTTTTCAA
>JAFGTK010000103.1 GCA_016934135.1 Deltaproteobacteria bacterium
GGCAACAACACCTACTGCCATAACTGTGGAAAACTCCTTGTGGAAAGAAGGGGATATTATATCCCTGTATATGATATTACAGGCGGCAGGTGCAGGTTCTGCAATGCGGAAATTCCGGGCAGATGGGCTTAAACCTGAAGTGAATGTATAAAATACACTGGAGATATATCGGATGATAGATGAGGGCGGCCAGTGCAGCATATGCGGCAAAGAAACCGGGAAGAAGCATCTGTTCAGGATTGACAACGAGTGGATATGTACAGCATGCATCAGTTGATAAGCAGCCACCGATATTCTCTGATATGATCGAGAAGCTCGAACATGATCTCCTGGTAATCAGTGGAACATGCCCGTGATGTGAAGATCATGTTAAGGGCGGGACTCTTTCTGATGTTGATAAGGTCCAATAGCGCCCCGGTCTCCGTTTTTCTGCCCAGGGCATGTGCTGCCTGTATAAGGTGGGAGAAACGTATCGTGTACTCGCAGTGTTTGAACAGATCGATCCTGCGTGGATAGGAATCCAGATCAAGCCCCTTGCTTAGGAAATCCATGTCCTGAGGTATGATGGGGTCTGATGAATGTTCTGTAAGAAAGATCGGAATTCCCTTGCTGCATATGGTTTCAATGAGTTTTATGGCACCTATATTGAGATTGAAGCATCCTTGAGAAGGTATACCGAGGCCATATGAATCGACAAGACGGCGTACCTGATGCGGAAGGTCTTCAGGATCTATGTCAATCATGGTATCCAGGTCGCCGATGACCTCATTCATGATGATGAGATCGGCACCTCTTATGGAGCCTGCCAGTTCATGGATATCCGCCCTGACAAAACGCACTTTGTCGTGCCACCTCTCAAGGGTTTTTTTCTGACGGCGAAGCAGACCTTCTGATAAATCAACCATAACTACCCTTTTCACCATCTCTGCATGAGCGGACAGGAAGGCGTTCATCAGGCTGCCGTAGCCACCGCCTATCTCTACTATGGAAGCTCCCTGCCTTAACAGCCCCTGTCTTATAAGGAAATCTCCTATGATTGATCCGTACGCAGCCGGTCGCTCAAGTGCAACGCAATATTCTGTATTTGCCCTGGAAAAAGACTCGCAGATGGTGAACTCCTTCATCAGATCAATAGGTACGGTTCTGTGATATGTGCCGGTAGAGTAAATTTGAGCCATAAGTGCAGGTCTATACAGTATGTTGTCCTTCGCATTCAAGAGTTTCTTTTGTTGATGACCCATATTTTTTTATGGTATCTCTCGTTCGAGACAAGGAGGCAGGCCATGGATAAGAGGATCAAAACCGTTTTTTTGCTCCTGACGCTACTTTTTCTTACATGCATGTCACATGCTCAAACGCAGAATCCTTATAAAGGTGAATGGGTTGCGGACATAGCTGAGAAGGTTCTGCCCTCGGTGGTAAACATTGCCTCACAGAAAAAGATACTGGTGCAGCAGTCTCCCTTGTTTTCAGATCCCTTTTTCAGAGATTTTTTTGGAGGAGGCATGCCGAGAGAAAGGGTGGAGAAGGCTCTGGGTTCAGGCGTTCTGATCTCTGAGGATGGTTACATAGTTACGAACAATCATGTGGTGGGAGGCGCTGATGAGATCGAGGTGAGGCTCTCGGACGAAAGGGTCTTTCCTGCCCGGATCATCGGTACGGACCCCAAAAGTGATGTTGCGATAATAAAGATCGAAGCACAGGATCTTCCCGGTATACGCATCGGAGATTCATCCAATCTGAGGATAGGAAGTTTTGTGCTGGCCGTGGGTAATCCGTTCGGACTTGAACAGACCGTGACCATGGGTATCATCAGTGCAGTGGGCAGGTCAGGGCTCGGTATCACCGATTACGAGAATTTTATCCAGACCGATGCAGCTATCAATCCGGGCAATTCAGGCGGGGCGCTGGTGAACATGGACGGTGAATTAATAGGGATAAATACGGCCATTCTGTCAAGGACCGGAGGAAGCGTGGGGATAGGGTTTGCCATACCGGTCAACGTGGTCATGAACATAAAGAAGAGTATTGAGCTCTATGGCGAAGTGGTAAGAGGCTGGCTCGGGGTTATCGTGCAGGAGATTACTCCGGAGATAGCAGATTCTTTGTCTCTTAAGTCATCAAAAGGGGTTCTTATTTCAGAGGTTACCAGAGACTCTCCTGCAGACAGGGCAGGCATAAGGCAGGGGGATGTGATTATTTCAATAGGCGGCAAAGATGTGCACAACTCATCGTCGATGAGATTTCTCGTGTCTGAACTCCTGCCAGGAAGTAAAGTCCCCGTGGCGGTTGTTAGAGACGGCAGGGAAGAGGTAATGAGTGTAACCATAGGGGACCTTTCTCTGTCCGAGGTTCCTGAACACCAAATCCTGATTACAGGCAACAGATTTCTGGAAGGGGCCACGGTTGCCGATATTACCCCTGCTGCCAGAGAGTCTCTCAGTATAGGGAATGATATTGAGGGGGTTCTTGTCATAGATGTACAGGAATCTTCTCCTGCGGCCAGAACAGGGTTGAATCCCGGTGATGTCATTCTGCAGATCAACTCAAGGAAAGTCCCCGGTCTGAAGGAATTTGAGGCTGTTCTCAAAGGGCTCAGAGGGATAAAGATGAGCATCAGCATCTACCGTCAGGGCATGGTCATGACGATGACGATTATACGGTAAGGGAGCCGATTACCGATAAAGCTGTGCATTTCAGATGCTTCAAGGATGGTTAAGAATTGGAGTAATGGAGTGGCGGAGTATTGGGTAAGGATAGGTCTGGTGCTGTTTTTCTTCGTCTTTCCATTACTCCAGTACTCCAATACTCCAGAATCGAGGATTTGATATGAAATACATAATAGCGATTTTCTGCACAAATTATCATTGTGCTGCCCGGGTGAACGCTTGCGCGCGGTGATTCAGAGGGTAAATAGCGCGATCGTTGCTGTTGATGGTGTTGAATATTCTGCCATAGGTTCGGGTCTGTGCTGCCTGATAGGTGTTGAGAAAACCGACACGGAACAGGATCTGCAATACATTCAAAGAAAGATCTGCTCGCTGAGGGTTTTCGATGATGACGCCGGACTCATGAATCTCGATGTAGAACAGGCCGGGGGAGACATTCTCCTTATCTCCCAGTTTACGCTTCTCGGTGATGCGATAAAGGGCAGAAGGCCTTCGTATTCCAAAGCGGAAGAGCCTGACAAGGCAGAAAAACTATTTAATGAGCTTGTCGAAAGGATACGCAGTGAATACTGCGGGAAGGTAAAAACCGGAAAATTCCAGGCCATGATGGATGTGCACATCGTCAATCATGGCCCGGTTACCATCCTGCTTGACAGCAGGAAACGGTTTTAAAGAAAGGTCTTCTGCCGGATTATCTATTTAAATGCGTTGATCCTTTCCATGAGTTTGTCTTCGGGCATGGCGCCGACAATATCTCCGACCTTTTTCCCGTCTTTAAAGACGAGCAGGTTGGGGATTGACCGGATTCCATATTTGGAAGAGGTATGCGGATTGCTGTCTACATCCAGTTTTGCAAATACAATGCTTCCCTGATGCTTTTTTGCCAGGTTCTCGATGATCGGCCCCAGCATCTTGCACGGCCCGCACCACTCGGCCCAGCAATCAACGATAAAGAACGGGTACTTTGCAATGGCCTCGTCCATATTACTGTCGGATACTGCCAGTGCCTTGTCAGGATTATCTACAAATATCTCTTCTGCCATGGTATTTCCTCCTTGCAATGTTTTTCATTATGGTTTGTTCCAGGGTGTGTATGAGGTTCCCTTGAGATCGTTTATATAGTGTTCTGCCGCGAATGCCGCGGTCGCGCCGTCTCCGCATGCCGTGACCACCTGGCGCAGGAGTTTTGTCGTGCAGTCTCCGCATGCAAAGATGCCCTGCACCGATGTCCTCATCTGTTCATCAACATGGATGTATCCTGAATCGTCGCATTCAACAAGACCGCCCAGGAATGCTGTGTTGGGTATGTTCCCGGTAAAGATGAAGACGCCGTCTGCGATCAGGGTCTTTTTCTTCTCAGAGTCATTGACATCCCTGATGATAACACCGGTAACAGCTGTATCGCCAGTGATCTCCTCGACTACGGAATTGAACTCGAAGCGGATCTTCTCGTTGGCAGATGCCCTGTCTCTGAGTATTCCGGTTGCCCTCAGCCTGTCCCTGCGGTGTACCATAGTGACGGTCTCGGCGAAGCGGGTAAGGAACAGGGCCTCCTGAACCGCAGTGTCTCCCCCGCCTACAACTACTACATTCCTTTCCCGGTAGAACGGACCATCGCATGTGGCGCAGTAGGAAACGCCTCTGCCGGTGAATTCCTCTTCTCCCGGGACATTAAGATGGGCATACTGTGTTCCGGTCGCAATGATGAGTGCTGATGCCTCGAAGTTTTCATCTCCTGTATCAACCTTCCACCGAACTGATCCATCCTGCGAGATACGCGAAACAGAGGTAACATCGGCTCCTGCTGTTTCCATGCCGAAATTTTTTGCCTGCAGGGTAAATCTTTCGATAATCTCGAAACCTGTGATTCCGTCGGGAAAACCGGGATAGTTTTCAACGAGATCTGTGGTGGTGATCAGGCTGGGGTTGAAGGTGCTGGCGATCATGAGTGTTTTCATGTTCGCCCTGGATGCATAAATGCCCGCGGTCAGTCCCGCAGGGCCTGAACCAATAATGATAATATCGTACATGTGCTTATCCTTTCTCCTGTATGGTGTTTTCGAGCACTGCCAGAAGCCCCTGTATTTTCCCGGGTTCCTTAAGGAAGTAGCATTTTATATTTCCTTTGCGGATACAGTCCACGATCCCGTTGGCCTTCAGGATTGAGAGATGTTGAGAGGTGTTTGCCTGGCTTATGCTGAGCATATTCTCCACTTCGCTTACACACTTCTCGCCTTCCATCAGTTTCCTGGCTATCTGCAGTCTAACCGGATGACCCAGGGCCTTGAAATATGATGCAGTATCCTCGTTTTGAGACATAAAGCCTCCTCTATAAAAGATTAACTAGTATATAACAATATAATTATATACTAATTTGCTATTTGTCAAGGCTTGATTTTTTTCCCACTTCAAGTACTATGGTATAGGGTACATGATAAAACGTTTTGTCTGGGGGTCAAGTCATGAAAAGGTTATTCTTTGTAATCATGCTGGCAGTGTTTATTCCTGCCCTGGTCCATGCCGAAGGGTATGTGCTTATCAATTACGGTGTTGCAGGAGAGATTGATGAGCCGAGTCTCGGCATTGAGATGGGGGGTATTTTCCTCTCATATCTGCACCCCACAGGAGGTGCTCTCAGCCTTGGACTAGGGGTAAGTGTAGGAGACACTGACGAAGACCCCCCATCCGCTAACCTGCCTCCAATTGCCGGTACGACCTATGATACATTTCGTGATTATAACGACGGCAACGA
>JAFGTK010000104.1 GCA_016934135.1 Deltaproteobacteria bacterium
CAGGCCACCGTGGAACTCTCGGAGATAAACGGTTCGGAAACATTCATTCATGTTGACTGCGGCTATTGTCAGATGGTGGTTCAGGAAGACGGGGTCCGGTCAGCCAGGATCGGAGCCGAAATAAAGGTATATGTCAGCCCGAGTTGCTTCTTTGTATATGATAATGAAGGGAAACTGGTTGCGTCACCATCCAATGGTGGTGTTGTTCAACCCATGCCGGGTTAGGAGATAGTCATGGCGCAAGTCGAGTTACATGAAATAGCACACAGCTATCTGCGCAAGCCAAAAGGAGAATCCGATTATGCCCTGAAACGCATCCACAATATCTGGGATGATGGGGGCGCCTATGCCCTGCTCGGGCCTTCCGGATGTGGAAAGACCACGTTGTTGAATATCATTTCGGGCCTCCTTACCCCAACCAAGGGACGGGTTCTCTTCAACGGTAAGGATATTACCTCGCTGCCGCCAGAGCAGCGCAACATTGCCCAGGTTTTTCAGTTTCCGGTTTTGTATGACACGATGACGGTTTTTGATAATCTGGCCTTTCCCTTAAGGAATCGCGGCGTTCACAGTCAAGATATTATCCAACGGGTACATGATGTGGCGGAAATTCTTGACCTGGAACCTTTTCTGAAAAAAAGGGCTTCCGGGCTGGATGCAGCCGCCAAGCAGAAGGTTTCATTGGGCCGGGGGCTTGTCCGAAGTGATGTGGCGGCCATACTTTTTGACGAACCGCTGACCGTAATTGATCCACACATGAAATGGCAACTGCGTCGCAAGCTCAAAGAGATCCACGAACAGCTGAACCTGACATTTATTTATGTCACGCACGACCAGGTGGAAGCCCTGACCTTTGCCGACAAAGTGGTAGTCATGTGCGAGGGTGAAATTGTACAAATCGGCACACCTGAGGACCTTTTCGAAACCCCTGAACATACCTTTGTGGGATATTTCATAGGCAGTCCCGGGATGAACTTTCTGGCATGCACCCTGGACGGAAATGTTGCACGGGTCGATGATGTAGGCATACCGCTGGACGAGAAAACAGCGGCTCTGGGGCACAAAGCCCTGGGAAAGATGGAGCTGGGTATACGGCCATCATATCTCCAGTTAAGATCGAAACAGGAGGAAGGCAGCATACCGGCAAAGATTCGCGCTGTCGAAGATCAGGGAAACTTCAAGATTGTGGTACTGACACTGCCTGGAAAAACCTTGCGGGCCAAGGTGCCTGAAGGCAAACCCGTCCCTGAAGGAAATGCCTGGCTTGTCTTTCCAAAGGATAAGCTCAGGTTGTTCGCCAATGGACGACTGGTCAGATAGTAAGGAGCGGCATTATGGAGAAATGGGATAATAATAATGCATGGTTTCTGGTCTTACCCGTCTTTATTATTGTTGCATTCAGCGCCATAATCCCCCTGATGACCGTGGTAAATTACTCGGTACAGGACATCTTTGGACCGGGCGAGCGAATATTTGTCGGTTCTGAATGGTTCAAGGAGACCCTGGCGAATCGCCGCCTGCATGAGGCCTTATGGCGTCAATTCCTGTTTTCCGGCCTGGTACTGTTGATAGAGATGCCGCTGGGTGTAATGATCGCCCTGGCTATGCCGAAACGCGGCTGGGGAGTCTCTTTCTCTCTGGTTACCCTGGCACTGCCGCTGCTCATCCCATGGAATGTAATCGGAACGATCTGGCTCATTTTTACCCGGCCGGACATAGGTTTGTTCGGTTTCATCATCAACAGCATGGGCATTGCATTCGATCATACGGCAAGCCCGCTCGATGCCTGGATCACCCTGATGCTGATGGAGGTCTGGCATTGGACACCTCTCGTTGTCCTGCTGGCCTATGCCGGACTGCGGGCGATCCCCGAGGTATACTACCAGGCAGCCAAGATTGACGGCGCGTCGGCCTGGGCTACCTTTCGCTACATACAGCTTCCTAAGATGCGGGGTGTATTAACCATTGCCTTATTGCTGCGTTTCATGGACAGTTTCCTGATCTACGCCGAGCCCTTCGTGCTCACAGGAGGCGGTCCCGGCAATTCGACCACGTTCCTGTCGATCTACCTGGTGAAGCTTGCCGTCGGGCAATTCGACCTTGGGCCGGCGGCCGCCTTTTCGATCATTTACTTTTTGATTGTCCTGGCATTGTGCTTTGTTTTCTATCAGGTACTCCAGAATGTGGGAAAAGGAGAAAGGGTATGAAACCTAAAAAGCGGACTATCCTGCTGGCCTTCTATTTCGGGCTGCTGTTTCTCCCCATCTACTGGATGCTCAACATGTCGCTGAGAACCAACGCCGACATCTTAAGTGTGCTCACGCTGTACCCGACCGATCCGACACTGGTCAATTACATAAAGATTTTTACGGACCCATCCTGGTACTCCGGATATATCAATTCCATGATCTACGTCGCCATGAATACCACGATCTCGCTGACTGTGGCACTGCCGGCAGCCTATGCCTTTTCACGGTACCGGTTCGTCGGAGACAAACAGATCTTTTTCTGGCTGCTCACCAACCGTATGGCGCCCGCGGCTGTTTTCCTGTTGCCGTTTTTTCAGCTCTATTCAACATTGGGCCTGATCGATACTCATATTGCGGTGGCAATGGCGCACTGCCTGTTCAACGTACCATTGGCTGTGTGGATATTAGAGGGATTCATGTCCGGCATTCCCCGTGAAATTGATGAAACCGCCTTTATTGACGGATATTCTCTCCCCCGTTTCTTTATCACTGTTTTTATCCCTTTGATTCGAGCCGGAGTGGGGGTTACCGCGTTTTTCTGTTTTATGTTCAGTTGGGTTGAACTGCTGTTTGCCCGGACACTGACGGTAACTGATGCAAAACCTATCGGGGCAATCATGACGCGTACGATCAGCGCTACGGGTCTTGACTGGGGCCTGATGGCCGCGGCCGGTGTGCTCACAATCGTGCCGGGGGCGCTGGTGATCTGGTTCGTACGTAACCATATGGCCAAGGGCTTTGCCCTTGGAAGAGTGTAAAGAGGAACGATCATGGATCTGGAATGGATGGCCTGGACACCAGTTACCGCCGGATTCTTTATTGCAATCGGAGGGATGTTAGTGGGTATGGGTATCTGGCAGTATATTTCACCAACTATTGAACGAAAGGGATTCCTGCCGATCAAGACCACGCGGGGGGACCGTTTCTTCATAGGGCTGCTCACCAGCGCCTACATCAATATTGCCTGGGTAGGCCTGACCAGTTGGAGCCTGTGGTTTGCAGTTCCCATTTGCATAGTCTGGCTCATCATCGTTTTACGTTTTGGATAACGCAGAAGACGGCTTAAGAAAAAAAGGATTGGCTGATTGGCATTTCCGATTCGGCTTGCCGGTATGCACAGCCTGTATTGTCAGTATCCTGTTTTTCGGATGACTAAAGGATGCCGGTTTCGGCCACTGGGTAGAACTTCAAGAGAGACGACCATACAGTCCGAGATCGGGAAGGTACGTAAGGTTAACCAAAAAAGAAGGTAATGAGGAGGGAACGGCAATGAGTAAAATTTGTTCAAACCGGTTTCAAAAAAGTGTAGCGTTTTGCGGTATCATGGCCTTGCTGATTCTTTTTATCAGTGTCCCGGGCTGGTCTTCGCAGTATTCGGATGCAGCCAAGAAATGGATCGACACGGAATTCCAACCATCCACGCTGACAAAAGCACAGCAGATGGAAGAGATGGCATGGTTTACCAAGGCAGCAGAACCATTCCGCGGCATGGATATTAAGGTAGTCTCGGAGACCATCCCAACCCACGAATATGAATCCAAAGTACTCGCCAAGGCGTTTTACGAGATTACCGGCATAAAAGTCGCACATGATCTGATCCAGGAAGGTGACGTCATTGAAAAGCTTCAAACGCAGTGGCAGTCGGGAAAAAATATTTACGATGCCTATGTGAACGACTCCGATCTCATCGGCACCCACTGGCGTTACCCCTATGTTGTTGCCCTGAGCGATTTCATGGCCGGAGAGGGAAAAGACGTGACGCTGCCCACTCTTGACATTGACGATTTCATGGGCAAATCCTTCACCACCGGCCCTGACGGCAAACTCTACCAGCTTCCCGATCAGCAGTTCGCGAACCTCTACTGGTTCCGCTATGACTGGTTCAATCGTGCGGATTTCAAAAAGAAGTTCAAGGATCTTTACGGCTATGAATTGGGGGTACCAATTAACTGGTCGGCCTATGAAGACATCGCCGAGTTCTTCACCGTTCATGTCAAAGAAATCGACGGCGTAAAGGTGTATGGTCACAACGACTACGGCAAGAAGGCCCCGGACCTCGGCTGGCGTTTCACCGATGCATGGTTATCAATGGCAGGCAACGGCGACGTGGGCATCCCCAATGGCAAGCCGGTTGATGAATGGGGTATCCGTGTTGACGAAAACGACCGTCCGGTGGGTTCGAGCGTCTGCCGCGGCGGCGACGCCAACGGCCCTGCAGCCAAGTATGCGCTTCGAAAGTATCTGGAATGGCTTCAGAAGTACGCACCTCCTGCTGCCCAGGGCATGGATTTCTATCAGTACCTGCCGTTTCTGGCCAAAGGGAATGTAGCTCAGCAGATCTTCTGGTATACAGCCTTTATCCCTGACATGGTCGCACCAGGCCCGACGGTCAACAAGGACGGGACGCCCAAATGGCGTATGGCTCCGTCGCCACATGGTCCTTACTGGAAAGAAGGGATGAAGCTGGGTTACCAGGATTGCGGATCATGGACACTTTTCAAGAGCACTCCTCTCGAACGCCGCAAGGCCGCATGGCTCTATGCCCAGTTCTGTGTCGCCAAGACCACATCTCTGAAAAAGGCGCACGTGGGACTGACACTGGTGCGCGACAGCGACATCCGGGACAAGTCCTTTACCGAGCGTGCGCCGAAACTTGGAGGGCTGGTGGAGTTCTATCGCAGCCCGGCCCGTGTCGCATGGACGCCCACCGGCACCAATGTGCCTGATTATCCAAAGATGGCTCAGTTGTGGTGGCAGAATATCGGCGAAGCGGCTGCCGGTGAAGTGACCACAGACCAGGCAATGGACAATCTGGCCCGCGAGCAGGACAAGGTGCTGGAACGTCTTGAGCGTTCCGGAGTACAGGGTGACCGGGGTCCAAAGCTGAATCCCTGCGTTGATGAAGCTACCTGGCTCAATAAGCCGGGCAACTTCGCACCACAGCCGAAACTTGCGAATGAGAAACCGCAGGGTGAGACGATCAACTATGATGAACTCATTAAGGCCTGGAGAGAAGGCCGGGTGCGTTAAGCATCCGATTAACAGGCAAATCTCAAAATCAATTTCCCGGGGCAGGCCTGGAAGGCCTGCCCTCTATTTTTCATGAAATGAAAAAACTTATGCTTTTTAAGAGTTTATTTGCAAATGATCACAATTCAGTGTAATCTAAAGATCTTATGAATGGCATGATAAAGTTGTCAGCCGGGATACTGTTCCTGGTGCTTGTTGTATTTATATCACCTGCATCCGCAGATACAACTATAGACGGCTACACCTTTTCCGATGACAGCACCGAGCTTGATCAAAACCCATACTTCAGCACCTATGAGCGAGGGGTGGATTTTCAGATAAGTCTTTATGGGTACGGCGGTTTTGCCGGCTACACCCTCTCACAGGAATTTCACCAGTACTATACCTTGGACGGCATCGAGTGCGCGGTGATCCGCGAGCACATAGACATACCTGCTTCAGGGGATTCATCCTCGAGCGTGGATGTCCATGATGTTTACTTATATTATGCGAAGGATGCACAGGACAATATCCATATCCTCCAGCTTGCATACTCTGGTGATGAAGGAGCCATAGGCTGGATCTACACCGACCTTCCCGAGGGCAAGACAACGCTGAAATATCCAAAAGACCCGACTTCAGGCCAGGACATATTCTTCGGGAGTGTCGGCTTTGAGATCATACCTCTGGGCAAGGCATACTTTACCACACTGAAGTTTGACTCTCTTCCTTATGAATCAGGTATCATAACAGAATATCTCACATACGGTTCAGGAGTCTTCTCCATGTCGTATGATGGTCTGAGCGGATATTCGGTAACCGGTTTTCCTCCTGAACTGCTGGAAGAGGACGAGAGCGGATGGGAGGAATGGCTCGATGATCACTGTTTCATAACTGCCTGCTCCCATTAATTCCATGCCTTTTCCGGAACAGATTTAAGAAGCACACTGAACAGGAGCATATTCTGTCATGCATATATCATACACTCGTGCTGAGAGAACTTATTCCCGCCAGGTCAAAGCTTAAAAATTACCTTGACATTGTAACTGAATGGATATGAAATATTTTTTGATACACACGAACAATACATGGGTTTAACGGCTGGGGACTGGAAAATAACGCATTATTTTCATGACAGGTGGATTATGATCGCATATCAAGTAACAGTACCGACACAGAACACCCCGGGCAAGCTTGCCGAGGTTTCCGGCATCCTTGCAAGGGAAAGGATAAACATCCGCGCCATCACCATATCTTCCTTCGGAGAGCACGGGTTTTTCAACATCCTGGTTGATGATCCCAAACTTGCAAAAAAGGTCCTGAATAAAGAAGGCATTCAGGCCGATCTCGCAGAGGTGATCGCGGTCGTTCTCGATGACAAGCCAGGAGGAATGAATAAACTTGTCCAGCTCCTTGCAGACAAAAACATCAATATAGAGAAT
The DNA here is from genome assembly GCA_016934135.1 of Deltaproteobacteria bacterium. Lineage (GTDB taxonomy): Bacteria > Desulfobacterota > Desulfomonilia > UBA1062 > UBA1062 > DSAD01. The sequence continues at coordinate 6,701 of JAFGTK010000104.1, forward strand.
GCCTACGGTTTTGTCCTGGAAAGCAACAAGACCGCAGTATTTGTCGTCAATGTCTCTGATCTGGAAGAGACACAGAAGATATTGAAGGAATATAAATTCAAGACCATGAGCGCAGAGGCACTGGCAACCATAGAACCCTTCCACTATCTGAAATACTGAAAAAGCAGGTACGGGGTATAAGGTTTAGGGTGTAAGGTATTAGGTACAGTACCACCCACAATTGCGCCGGACTATTTCGGATTGCGAATTTGGAATTTCGAATTTTCAAAAAAATAGACCGATGTAAGCTCTTGGGTAAAGACCGGATTAATGGAGTATTGGTGATCGGAAAAAAGATGCCTGTTGCCAGTCCTGACCTATTCAAGCGACCGGGTTCAACTTAAAACCTTAAACCTCAGACCTTATACCTTATACCTTAGACCCGGAAACATCTTTTTCATAAAATATGCGTCACCGGTTTCCATGCCGGATTATTTTATAAGGCTTGGCAGCCAGAGCGCGATCTGCGG
>JAFGTK010000105.1 GCA_016934135.1 Deltaproteobacteria bacterium
ATATCTCGGAAGAAACCAGAAAGATCCTGCACCACAGCGTCTTCCCCTACTGGATCAACAGAAACATGCGGGAATGGGTAAGGAACAGATACAATGCACCGCTGTGCCAGAGTCTGGATGAAAGATTCGCTGTCTATTTTCTCTGGAAGACAGCAGCCTTGTCTCATACCATACTTGATTACCCGAAGCTGCTCAAGATCGGTGCAAAAGGAATCATCAGGGAAGCCAGAGATGAGTTGAAAAAGGTTCATGAAGATGACCGGCAGAAAAAAGACACGCTGGACTCTATTATCATATGTTACGAAGGCCTTATCGCATATGCAAAGAATCTTTCGAAACAGGCTCTTGCCGATTCCGTCAATACTGATGACCCGAACCGGAAGGCAGAACTTGAACGCCTTGCAGAGATATGCTCACGAGTCCCTGAAAATCCGTGCAGAACCCTAGACGATGCTGTAAATGCCATATGGATACATTGGGTGGGTGTGCACATGGAGAACACCAATGCGGGCTTCTCCCTTGGCAGGATGGATCAATGGCTGCAGCCCTACTTTGCCGCTGACATGAAAAAACTCAAGACCAAAAAACGCAGGCAGGAGTATATCTCTCATGCAATAGAACTTGTCGGCTGTTTCTATATGAGGTGCACCGATCATCTGCCCCTGATACCGGATATCGGCAACTACCTCTTCGGCGGAAGCTCTTCCGACCAGGCCATAACCCTGGGAGGGGTCACACCTGACGGCCATGATGCCGTCAATGACATGACCTATATCTTTCTCAAGGTGACAGAGATGCTGAGCATCAGGGACCCCAATGTCAATGCACGGTATAATAGAGAAAAAAACAGCGAAACCTATTTGAAGCGCTTATGCGAGGTGAACATACATACTACAGCCACACCGTCCATCCATAACGATGTGGTTGTCATGGATTCCCTGAAGGAATTCAACTACCCGATAAAACATCTCCGCGACTGGGCTGCCACAGGATGTGTGGAACCGACCCTGTCCGGAAAACACATAGGACACACCAATTGCATGATGTTCAACATGGTGGCAGCTCTTGAGATGGCCCTGTATAACGGGTATCACCCGCTCATGAGATGGGATGTGGGGCCGAAGACAGGCAATATAGACAACGGCGGGTTCAAGACCTTTGATGATTTCTTTGATGCCTTCTGTACACAGCTTACGTTCCTCATGGATAATTCTTGCCAGTACAACAACCTACTTGGAGAGGCCCACAGCATCATCAGGCCCACACCGTTCATCTCCGGACTGATTAAAGGGACCATTGACAAGGGGAAAGACGTTACAAAGGGGGGAGCCCTTCATAATTCATCGGGCACGGCATGCATCGGCCTGGCAGATATCACGGATTCGCTCATGGTGATCAAGCGCCTTGTGTATGATGAAAAAAAGATCAGCCTTGCAGATCTGAAACGCGCCGTTGAGACAGATTTCGCAAATGATCCTGCACTTCATGCAATGGTCCTTAAGAAAGTGCCGCTGTTTGGCTCGGACAACGAGGAAGCAGTAGAGATGGCAAACCGGTTGACGAAGTTTGTCCACGACCGCTTTGGAGACCATATCAATTTCAGGGGCGGAAAATACACCGCAGGGTTCTGGTCCATGTCAAACCATGTGGCTTTCGGAACACTCACCGGCGCACTCCCTTCGGGCAGGCATGCAGGAAAACCGTTTACCCCCGGGCTTACCCCGCAGGCACATGCATCGAAAAACCTTCTCGACAACATCCGCGATGTATCACGGCTTGAACCCGGGAATATGAACAATAATATCGCATTCAATGTAAAGGTGGTGCCTTCCGTAAAAGAGAACCATGCCAAAGCTGTTGAAAACATCTATGCATATGCTAAAACCTATTTCGACCTCGGCGGAATGCAGATGCAGTTCAATGTGGTGTCTTCCGATACCTTGAGAGAAGCCATGGCGCATCCTGATAACTACCGCAACCTCATGGTGCGCATCTCGGGTTATAATGCATATTTTACAACCCTGAACAAAGACATGCAGCTCGAACTGATTGAAAGAGCTGAATTCGGGTTATAGATCAAGACATGGCAATACAGACAGATCCCGGCAAAAAGGCCCTGATTTTCGAGGTAAAAGGGAACTCCCTGGATGACGGCCCTGGAATCAGGACTGTGATCTTCTTCAAGGGATGCCCGTTGAACTGTGTCTGGTGTCATAATCCCGAAGGGAAATCTAAAACCCTCGAAATCTCATTCGACAAAAACGAATGCATCATGTGCGGGACCTGCATCGAGATATGTCCAACAGGTGCGCTTGACCGGGAGAATCCATTCTATATTGACCGGTCCAGATGTACTATGTGCATTAAATGTATCGAGAAATGCCCGAGTGGCGCCCTGAGCCTTGTGGGTCAACACTTGGATATTGATGACCTTTTGGCTGTAATTGAGAAAGACATCCCTTTTTTCAAATATTCCGGAGGCGGCGTCACCCTGTCCGGAGGAGAACCAACCATGCATATGGATTTCATTTCTCTGCTGCTAAAAAGAACCCGGTTCCTGGGCATCAACACCCTGCTCGAAACATGCGGGCTCTTTGATCTTCATAGTTTCATGGACAAGGTATATCCCTGGCTCAATACCATCTATTTCGATATAAAAATCTTTGACGATACTCTTCATAAGATTCATTGCGGGGCATCCAACAGAACTATCCTCAAAAACCTTGAGCATATACACTGCGCCTGCAGAAAGGATGGCATCGAACTCCTGGTGAGAATACCTCTTATCCCGGGAATCACCGCAACGGAAGATAATCTCACCTCAATTGCCCGGTACCTCAAAGATCTGGGAATCCTTGACCTCGACATACTGCCGTATAATCCGTTGTGGTTTGACAAATGCGATAAAATCGGCAAAAGCCACCAATCAGCTGATGATAAAACCGCGGGGCAATGGATGACATCAGAAGAGATAGATCACTGCAGAGCCATCTTTGACGGTTTCAATCTTCAGTAGATAAACTGCGCGGCGCTTTGCAATCATCTTTTAAACTGTCCCTGCATTCAAGGCTTGCCGGCTTCAGGCAGCCTTGTATTCACTGTGCGTAGGCATAAAGATCTCCCGGGGCAGAGATACCTCCATGGATAGAGGCAGATGATCGGACAGCGGATAATCCAGAACCTGCATATTATTAATCTGTATGCTTTTTGATACCAGGATATGATCGATGTGTTTCGTGGGTTTCCAGCTTGGATAGGTTAAAAGATCTGCATACGGAAGGGAAAGATCAGTACTTGCAATGAGGGTTCTGAACTCTTCGCTGTCTGCACCGCAATTCAGGTCCCCCATCAGGATTACATGATTATATCTATTGACCAGATCGCCCATAAACCTGATCTGCTTCTTCCTGGCCTTTTTTCCGAGTGACAGATGAGCAAGAATGATTACCAGGGGATCACTGTCATTACCGAACCTAACCATGAGTGCACCGCGGCCAGGTACCCTGCACGGAAGATCGTGCCGGCTGATCCCGATGGAGGCATATCTGCTCAGAACCCCCATACTGTGCCTTGCCACCCTGCCCCAGTTACGATTGGTCTTATCATACCAGTGCGGAAACTGTGCCTCGTCTGCCAGAAA
>JAFGTK010000106.1 GCA_016934135.1 Deltaproteobacteria bacterium
AGGACGCCATTATATCCGAGATACAGTTTACCCGGGATAATGGGGGAAAGACACTTTTTATGGCAAAGGCAAAACCGATATATGACCATGAAGGCGCTGTTGTCGGTGCAATAGAGACTATAAGGGATATCACTGAACGGAAGAAGACAGAGGAGGCCCTGCGCAACAGTGAGAGCAAGTACCGGAGCATATTTGAGAATGTATCGGATTTTCTGATTGTTCATGATATGGAAGGCAAGCTGATCGAAACCAACCTGGCTTCGAAAATGGAAATAGGTTACACAGCTGATGATGTTGCAGGGATGAACATAATCGATCTCATGCCTGATCAGTACAAGCCTTTATTCAAAGAGTACATGGATGACCTTATAAAGCACGGCAAGCAGGAAGGGCTTATAAGTATACTGACAAAGGAGGGCAGTGAGAGGGTTATTGAGTATAAGAACCTCTTAATTGCCGATTCCTACGGCGAACCTGTCTGTGTGCAGGGGTCCGGCCGTGATATCACCGAGCGGATTAAGGCTGAAAAGGCACTGAAAATCAGCGAGGAAAGATACCGGAACATCCTTGACAGCATCGAAGAGGCATATTTCGAGGTTGATCTTGAAGGCAGATTTACCTTTTTCAATAGTGCCCTGGGTGAGAATCTCGGGTACACGGATAAAGAGTTGAAGGGAATGAATTACAAACAGTACCTGGACGATGCCAATGCCAAAAAGGTTTTTGATATGTTTCACAATGTCTATCTGACAGGCTTGCCGACCAAAGCGTTTGACTGGGAGATGAAAAATAAGAACGGCGAAAAGATGTATGTAGAGGCTTCGGTTGCACTGATGAAGAATTCGAAAGATATACCCGTAGGATTCCGAGGGATTGTCAGAGATATCACAGAGCGCAAAGAAGCGGAAAATGAGCGTGATCGATATGAGATGCGACTTTCCCAGGCTCAGAAGATGGAGGCTATAGGAACGCTGGCAGGCGGGATTGCCCACGATTTCAACAATATGCTCTCTGCCATAATCGGTTATACCGAGTTGGTGAAGATCGACTTGCCGGAAGAGTCAAGAGCCAGGATGAATCTCGATCAGGTTCTCAAGGCCGGGATGCGCGCCCGGGAACTTGTAGCACAGATCCTTTCCTTCAGCAGAAAATTCAAGGCAGAACGCGAAAGTGTTAAAGTCGGTCTGATCATAAATGAAGCACTGAAGTTGTTGCGTGTCACGATCCCTACCTCAATAGAGATTCGGGAAAACATCGGCTGTGAATCCGGAACAGTCTTTGCCGACCCCACTGAGATACATCAGATAATCATGAATCTGTGCACCAATGCATACCAGGCCATGGAGAAACATGGAGGTATATTGAGCGTGGGTCTTGAATCTATTGAAATAGTTGAAGAAGATTCAACCCTTAATTTACCGAAAGGCCTTTATCTGAAGCTTGTTGTGTGTGATACAGGCTGCGGGATGTCTGAAGAAACAACAAAGAATATCTTTGATCCGTTTTTCACCACAAAAGAAAGAGGCAAGGGAACCGGCCTTGGTCTTGCAACAGCTCATAGGATAGTTTCTGAACTCAAAGGATCCATATCTGTCAAGAGTATCGAGGGCAGAGGAACAACATTCAGTATCTATCTGCCCATGATCGATTGAAACACAATAAACAGTAGTGTCAACATGCTTCAGCGCTGGCGGTTCGAATATTACATGTGAAGGAATATATGAAAACTGGAGGCGGCAACCGGATTTGAACCGGTGAATAACGGTTTTGCAGACCGTCGCCTTACCACTTGGCTATGCCGCCCGATATGATCTGTATTCTATACAAAGGTCAGCGGTTAAAAGTCAAGGTCAACATAAACAAATCGCTACTGATTATATTGCATGCTGTCGTTCTTCATACTGCCTGAGCACTTCCTTCCTGAAGTCAAGATTCTTTTTGACGATCTTTCGCATATCCGCGCGTCTTGTCCACCTGGCGTGCAGCCAGAACCACTGATCGGGGTATTTCAGAACTACTGAGGCCACCCATGACTGCATGTGGCTGCTCAGTGCCTCTATAGCTTTTTCCCCTTTTCCGAATACGTGAGTATCAATAGCAGGACAAAAGCGGATATGATAGATATCCCCCTGTTTTATTGCGTATACCGGCAGAATCAGTGCATTGCCTTTTATTGCAATGAATGCCGGAGCAGGGTTGGTTGGCGCGGGCAGCCCTAATACTTCGCAGAACAGTCTCTCCCCTCGTTTCCCCCGCTGATCTACAACCATGCCGATGGTAGAGCCTTTTCTGAGTTCCCTAATCAGCATGAGAGCCTTGCCCTTGGGCGGCAGGATCGTGGCACCGCTACGGGATCTGATATCATCGATGATTGCCTCGAACCTGGGATCGTTTCGAATATCGGCCATGACGCAGAAATCAATATCCAGGATGCGGGGCAGGTGGGTGAGGATCTCCCAGTTGCCGATATGGCCGGTTACCAGCATGATGCCCCGGTTGCTTTGATGTGCTGTCTCGAGGTGCTCCTTCCCCTCCACCACGATTCTGTCTCTGATCTCCTCTTCGTCCATATAGGCAAAGCGTATGGTGTCTACAACGATATCACCGTGATTCATGAAGACCTTTAGACTCAGGAGTGGATTATACAGGCTGCCGAGGGTATGCTTCATCTGGATATCGGCGGTCTTCCGGTGAAGGGGATCCAGAACCCATGCCAGAAGACATAAAGACCTCGTGAAGAGAAGGATCGGTCTGTACGGCATGGTACGGATAAGCCATATAAAGAATTGTGCAATCCGGTATTGCATTGTTTGCAATACATTGAGAACAGGCCTTCTAAAAGATAC
>JAFGTK010000107.1 GCA_016934135.1 Deltaproteobacteria bacterium
CCCAGGGCCACGGTGGGTTCATCCGGGGAGAATTCATGATCAATGACCACGGCGATCGGGATCACCCAGGAGCTCTTCCGTGCCACCCTGTTTGCATAGAGCAGACAATTCTTGCCGAAGGTCCCGATCCCTGCGCGGGCGGCAGCCACCCGGTGGGGCAGATGAAACGGCACCCTGGAATCGATGCCGTTGTCCCTTAAGTATGACCGGAACGCCTTGACCCTCTTGGACAGACCGTCCCTGGTCACCCGGTCGTCATCCATGTAGCACCGGCCGAAATGTCCTTCCATGGACGGTGGGAATGCCTCCCGGAAATAGACATCGAGCAGTACGATGATGGATTTCGCGCTCGGCAGTATCTTTTTCGGGTCAGTGCCTTCTTCCAGGTTGAGACCCATCAGGGAGATCCATTCATAATCCGATTTTCTGGACGCCAGTATCTCGCCGTGCTCATCAAAGGGGTCTGCAGTGGTAAAACCGATGTCGTCAAACCCGATCCTTTCTGCCTGCTCGATTATCTCATCCTTAGATATCATGAATCTGTACCCTCCTTTGTACAACAGTATGCATGAGACAGAAGTGATCCTGCCTTCTCACAGGTTGATGATCCTTCTGATCATATCCATGCAGTTGACCATATCATCCTCTTCCTTGCTCACCTTGGCCATCATGATGGCACCTTCCATCGATGCCACGATAAACCTGGCCAGGCTGACAGGATCGATCTTCTCATCCAGATCGCCTGAGCCTTGCGCCTCCTGCAGAAGTACAGCGAGAAGCTCTTCCCATTCATTAAAAACCTCTTTGATGACTGCGGAAAACCGGGAATTGATATCGGTCATTTCCAGTGCCATGTTGCCGAAGATACACCCCCCGATAAAATTCATTTTCCTGTGCCGTAACAGGATGGCATCCAGGATATTGCCGATCTTACCAAGCGGGTCTTCACTCTTCATAGAGCCTTTCAGGTATGCGAGATACTCTTTTTTTGCCTCTTCAACGAGGGCAAGGCACAGGTCGTCCTTGCTGGAAAAATGGAAATAGAGGTTCCCCTTCTGCACCCCGCTTGACTCGATGATATCATTGATGCTCGTGTTCGTATAGCCGCGGGTGTTGATGAGCGTCATTGCAGACCGCAGGATTTTGGCCCTGGTTTTCTCCCCTTTTGTCAGATTCATCACCACTCCATAATGAAATAGACCGTTCGGTACATTATTATACCCGGGGTGCCTTGTCAACTCGGAGATATGAATATCCCATAGGAATAATCAACACATCAGGGGAAATGGTGTCGGATGTGAACCCGTGTAAATCTCTCGCAACGAACTTCGTCCTGAATTGCGGACCTTTGTTCCGCCGGCCACACCTGTCCTTTCACGATCTGAAACTATGTTGCATCCAATGCGACCAGGCCGGGCGTCGTCTCACAGGAGAACCATTGACGGCCTTCCTTCATAATGGTTCCGTCGCGGCCTATGATAATATAGTTCAGTGGCACGTTGACACCTGACCGGCGTATCGCCTCATGCGCGGCAGATACAAAGGCCTTGCAGCACGGCACCTCCATATGGACCACGGTCAGAGACTTAAGCAATGCCCCTTTCAGGATCTCCGCCAGGCGCTGTATATGGGCCTCGAGGTTATCCAGTTTCGGACAGCCCATGGCAACGGCCCTGTTCTTAAGCAGGTGCTGGTGCAGGTTCGGGTATGCTGCAGCAGCGCAGTCAGCCAGCAGGAGCAGATCAGCCCCCTTGATAAACGGCGCATGGTCTCCGAGCAGCTGGAGTTTTATCGGCCAATGACCGAGTTCGGAAACACCATTGTTATGCGTTTCGCCCTGGTTCGTCTGCTTCTTCTTAGCAAGTGTTGTCATGACGGAAGACGGACACCCGCATGCCAGTGTTTTCTGTGGTGCGTCCTCGATATTGATCCCGTCTTTGTGTTTATTCTGCAGGTGCTTTTCCACCGCCTCTTCATCGAACTCATCAGCCTTACGCTCAACAATGGTTAACGCCCCTTCGGGACACTCACCGATACAGGCACCGATCCCGTCGCAATAGATCTCTCCCACCAGCCTGGCCTTGCCGTCCACAAGCGCCAGTGCGCCCTCGGCACATGCGAGGATACACTGCCCGCATCCCGTGCATTTTTCTTCATCGATCTCGATTATCTGTCTCATCTTCTTCATGTCATACTCCTTATGCAAAAATCGTTTACAAACCACGGATGCAACTATGCACTGTAGCCACAGGAAAATACTTGACTCAAATCAAAAATATCGTTTTTCTATCCTTGTAATCACATTTTTATACCCTTTATGGGGCCGGCGTGGATATCCTGGAGGTTCTGTATACTGAACCGGGTTAATACGTAAACACAAGGGCAACTGACAGCACTGTATCCGTTTTCTTGAGCGTTGAGGGAACCGGTTTATTATTATATTCTATTTCAATAATTGTTTTGATCGCGAGATATTCATCCAGAGAATTGACCAGTGAAACCTCGGAATTTATATTGAATGCGTCACCCTCTTCAAAGTTATAGAAGAATTCGATGGAAGACTTGAATCTGGTCTTGGGCATAATCACATATTCATACTCGGCAGAGGCCCTGCCTTCGATGAATCTCTCAACGCTATGATCCACGTAATCCACCACGGTGTAGTTTGCTCCGGCCTCAGTGGAAAGAAAATGTGCAGGGCCATCGATAAAGCGATACCCGAGGGCAGGACCGATATAATACTGCCGATGAATACCGGCAAACTCGTCTGTCAGCCACTTTGTTATGACAGACGTATACACTTTTCCGGCAAAGAGATAATTTATACGCTGTTCGCTGGAGTAGCGCTCTACATTCTTTTCTCCCCCGCTCTTTCCATATCGCCCTGCAGCCTTCCAGACCCCTTCGAGACGCTGAGAGAATGCATATTCCATGCTGTTCCTGGCCGAAAAAACGATTACATCCGAATTCCCGGCAGTGTCCGAATAGGCGAACTCAGCCTCATCTTTGAAATTACTGCACCGGCCGTAACCGCAACTCATGACAACAGCTACACAACATACACATAGTATCATGACGTTCTTACTGCACATGGGCAATACCCTCATGCCGAAACTAAAAGCATTCTCAGTTGAACTTTTTGGACATTCGATACAAAATAGAACCGATA
>JAFGTK010000108.1 GCA_016934135.1 Deltaproteobacteria bacterium
ACCGGAAGGGGCTTGAGAAGCGATGAAAAATGTATGAGCGTCCTGGCCACGTTGCGCTCTGCCAGCGTGGCTATTTCCTTCCTGATGCGAGGGAGCATTTCTTCGGCAGCCCCGATTGATGCAGGTTTTAAGGAAATGGTTACCCCGGAAAGGATGTTCGACAGGGTGCGGTCTTCGGGGGGGCGAAGGCTCATGGGAACGGTTATATAAATGCGATCTGCCGGCGCGGTCCACTCCCCGCTCCACTTTTTAACCGTCTTAAACATTGCGGCCAGAAGGTAGTCGTTGATGGTGGATCCGTGTTGCTTCGCGATGCCCCTGATCCCAGTCAGCCGTTCGGGGGGTATATCCCTGACCGTTGCATTGAATGTGCCGATGATGGTTTTTGTTTTGCCCGGGTAGACATTCAGGGCCGGTTCCCTGAGCATGAGAAGGTAGTTTTGCAAGAAAGGTCGAAGGGAACGGGGAGAGAAGTCGCTCCACCGGAACCTGACATCAGGCAGTGAAATGTCTTCGAAGTTGACCGCAGGCGCATTTGTTTCCTCCCGCCCGTACAGCAGGTCCTCGTAGTACCGGATAAACTTCTGGATAAAAAAGAATCCCCCCAGGCCGTCTGCAGCGGCATGATGCATGATCAGAAACAAAAAAGCGCGCTCAGGCTGTCTGATGAGCAGCACCTTCAGGGGGATGTGCGAAGAAAGCTCCATGGCAAGAGAAGCATGATTAGTCACGTAGTATCCGAGTACATCCTCGATAGTCGAATTGGCGTCCGGCAGGTTCATCTCCCGGAAAATATCCCGGCCTTCACAGCCGGTCATTTTCCAGCAGTAGCGAAACCGGCGCTTCCAGGAAGGGTACTGGTCGGTTAAAATGCACCGGCTCTTGGGATAGTAATCCAGGGTCTTGTCCAGGGCCTTGAGGCAAATTTCTGTGCTGACCGCTCCTTCCAGCGTGAGAATCCATGCGTAGTTGAGCACGAGACCCGGATAGGCCCTGTCCACGCAGTGGGTTATGTCGTCAACAATGCTTGCCGGGAACAGTCTTTCATTCATCGCGCCCAGATACCTCCCGAATGATCCCCTTGATGCTTTGGATGATCTCGTGATCGGCGGCTGACGGACAGAAGGCGTCGGCGGCGCCCATCGCCTTCAATTTGTTCGCGTCATCCTTGGTGATAACGGAACCGCCGACAATGATCGGCACCTTGATGTCCCGCTCTTTCATCATTTCTATCATCTCGGGCACATAATAGAGAAAGTCCCAGGAGTGGAAGCTTAAGCCGATGACGTCAACATCTTCCTGGAGGGCCGCCCGAATAATCATGTCCGACGAGTTAAAGCGGCCCATGTACACTACCTCCATGCCCGCGTCGCGCAGCATCCGGGAAACGCTGATTGCCCCGGCCTCATGCTGATCAAGGCCCATCATGCCGATTAGCACCCTAGTTTTTTTCATATCCGGTCCTTTCAAAAGGGAGGAGACATCCTGCCGTAGGGATCATAGGGGCAGTCATAGGCGGTGCGCAGCACCCCGGTTATCTCCCCGCAGGTAGCCCCTTTTTCAAAAGCCTCCAGAATGGAGTTCATCAGGTTGTCAGAGGTCTTCTGTGCCGTGTGCTTAAGCGCCAGGAGCACCTCTTTGATTGTGGCCTGGTCTCTTCGCTCTTTATACCGCTTGATTCGCTCGACGTGCCAGATGTAGGGCTGTATTTTCGCCTCGGCAACGTCACGGAGCATGGTATCTTCATGTTCGGGCATCTGGTGAACGTTGGTGCCGACCTTGATACGTTCCTTGCTTTCAATATTCTTGTAGTACCGTTCCATGGAATTTTCAAAAAACTTCTTGAACCAGCCATTGGCCGAAAGGTCGGCCGGATCCCCCAGGGCCTCAATCTGCCGGATGCTGTCCTGGATTTTCTCCTCCATCTCGTTGGTCAGTGATTCCACCAGGTAGGAACCCCCGAGGGGGTCGTGGACTTTGCCTACGCCGCTCTCCAGGTCAATGACCTGCTGCGTACGCAGAGAAACCAGGTGCGACTCGGGGCTCGGGGTCCGGAAGGGCTCATCGAACGCCGATATCTCAACCGCCTGAATGCCTGCCATCACCAGGGCCATGCACTGGATTGCTCCCCGCACAATGTTGTTAAAGGGCTGCTGGGCGGTAAGGGCTATGCCGGAGGTGTGACAGGTCATGGTAAGGGACTGCGATCGCGGGTTCTTCGCGCCGAATTCGTCCCGCATCATCCGGGCAAAAATTCTGCGTGTGGCCCTGATTTTTGCAATTTCCTCGAAAAAGTCCATGCGGCAGTTGACCAGCACCACAATGTGCCGGGCGATATCGTCAATGTCAAGCCCGCGCTTGAGGAGCTGGCGGATGGTGTGGCGCATCTCCACAAATCCGAAGGCCATTTCCTCGTCAGCAGTCAGTCCGGTCTCGCTGAAGAAATAGGTGTTCTCCAGAAAAGAATGGAATTTGGGCATTTTCTCCAGGCAGAATTCTATACTGTCCAGCGCGAGCCTCATCCTCAGCGGAAAGGGCAGATGAACCGTATAGCCGCAATCTTCAAAGAAGAAGGGAGACTGAATCACCGAACCCCGCAGCTTGGTTGTGTCGAATTCGTTTTTTTTCGCGGTTAGATAAAGTCCCGCGAGGGTAAATATACTGGGTATGGAGCTGGAGATGGCTACGGAATCCAGGGGAATGCCTTTAAACAGTTCCAGGTAATCATACAGGCAGCATAGGGAGACACCCTGTGTGCCTACCGTGGGTACGGAAAAGGGATGGTCCGGGTCCAGGCAGGTCATGGTTGGTGTATCACCGATGACGTCAATTCCCGTCTGCCCTTTCTGAATCAGGTATTTGAACTGTTCGTTGGACCGCGAAGCATCACCTTCGCCGGAGAGGCCCCGCTGTACCCAGCTGCCCCTGGCACCCGACATTCTTCCCCTCGTATAAGGGAATGCGCCGGGATCATTCAAATCCTCCCCGTAGTTGAAGTCCTTTAAATCCTCAGGGGTATAGACGGGCTTTAAAGGTATGGTCGGATGAGAATTTTGTTTCATGGCTTTTCTCCGTACATGAACTGATGGATCATTATACCCTTTTCGGGTCAATCTTTCCCTTGTCATTCCCTGCAATCAGATCCTTCGTTGCACTCAGGATGACAAAATATGCTGCTGCGCTGCCTCCCCGATTAATTCCTGGATATAGGCCCTCAGGAACTCTTCTGCGGTTTGGAGTGAAAAATGGGAGCGAAAAACCGAGAGGCTCACCTCCATTCTGCTGTTATAGGTATGGATGAGCATCTGCGGCCAGGGTATTGCGGCGGTTACCACGTTGGAGCCGATGATCCTGGCCGGTCCCATGTACTGAAATCCCTCCTCATCCTTGTGGGAGGGGTTATAATCACAAATTCCTATGTTGCTCAGGCAGAGCGAAGGATAAAGGGCATGGGAGTGATGTTTAAAAAGGAGCTCCTGCAGCTTCAGCGGCGTGAATTTTAAAATCCAGGCAAGCGCCGGATCTATCCGGGCGGCATCATTTTCCGTCAAAAAAATCCGCTGCGCCCGCACCTGGTTCAAAAGCTCCCCGTTGTTGTCCAGGGCCTGCGGATCCGGAGAGATGGTAATGCCGCCGAGATTGTTGCTGACGCTCAGGTCTTCGGGGGACCTGAGGCTTACGGGAACGTTTATGTAGAAACGACCGGGCCGGCCCCCGCGCCGTTCATTCCATCCCTTCATGGTTTTAAACATGGTCACGATCATGTAGTCGTTGATGGTGGCCTGATGGTTTTTGGCGATGGATTTAAGCAGGCTGAACTGCTCGGGAGAAAGGACGCGGGCAACCAGCATCAGCCCTCCGACCGTGTCCACTCCTCCGTTGTGGTGCACTTCGGCTGCCGGTTCACGAAGAAAGAGCCGGCATTTTTTCAGGAAGATGTCCAGGTGACGGCGCGAACAATCCTTCCAGGGGGGCCTGATCACCGGCAGCGGAATGGATTTAAAATCAGGGATGACTTCATATCCCGTGCGATGATAATACATATTTTCATAGAACTGTATGAACTGTCTGAGGAGACCGAGCAGCCCTCTTCCGTCTGAAAGGATGTGGTTGTGAAAGAAAAGAAGAATGATTTCTTTCGGCTTTCTGATGAGAATAATTTTTAACGGGGTATGGCGGGTGACATCAATGATATTGGCATCGTAGAGTTCCCTGAACCAGGTAACCCCGTC
>JAFGTK010000010.1 GCA_016934135.1 Deltaproteobacteria bacterium
CCACCACGGTTATCCAGCTGTTCAGATAATTGAGCGTGTCCACATCACCCTTTACAACCGCGAAGCCGATAGGTTCCCTGGTAAAGTTACCCGGCAGAGGCATAAACAGCTTGTCAGGATACTTCAGAGCCTGGAAGGCAGGCAGCGGTGCCGAGGCAACCATTGCATGAACCCTTTTGTTAAGAAGTTCCTGAACTGCCTGTGATTCATCGTCGAAGAGCCGGAGTTGAGCCTGGGGACAGTGCTTCTTCACCGCTGCTGCCGCGGTTGTGCCTATGCGTGCTGCAATGGCGACCTCGGGCTTGTCGAAGTCGTCAAGAGAATCGAACCCTGCTGCAAGCTCCTTATGGGCTACAATGGACATGCCGGTATAATCGTAGGGATTCGAAAAATTCACCTTGATGTTCCGTTCAGGAAGAATCCCCATGCCGCCTATGATAATATCGAACTTGCCGGTAAGAAGCGCAGGTATGATCCCCGACCACTTGGTGGGAATGAACTCCACCTTTACTCCCATATCCCCGGCCAGCCGTCTTGCCAAATCGATCTCGAACCCGACCAGGCTGCCGGTCTTGTCATTCATGGCCCAGGGCACAAAGGTGGACATGCCCACCCGCAGAACCCCTCTCTGGAGAACCATCTCCAGGGTGCTCTCACTGGCAAGATCCTGTCTGAGATTCTTCGCGGAAACACTTACCGATGCTATAAGAAACAGGAACACAAAGACAGCCAGTGCAGTATAGTTCCAATATCTCTTCATCTGAACTCCCCTCCTGCTCAATGAAAATGCCGGTTATGAAAGACCGTTAAAAAATGAGGCCGAATGCATCTTTCCTGTTGAACCGTTATCATTAAAGATACCCACACTATTGTAATAACTTCAATTCCGATGATGTCAATAAAACGTACAAGCTGAATATCATTGAGCAGGGAACAAGACTGTACTTTCCTCTCTTTCCACGGAGGGGCAATGCCCTTGTTCACCGATGCTGCACTGCTTTGGAATGATTCACAAAGAGCTGTGAACCTTCTGATCTTTCATATTTATGGCGAGGGGTACAATGGTTTCCTTCACATCTTCCATAACCCTGATCTGTTCCACCAGCACACTCACGGAATCGGCCGAAGAAACAAGGGCATCGTGTTCCTCTGCGCTCAGATCGATCTCCACGATCTCCTCAATCCCTTCTTCACCAAGTTTTACCGGTACCCCTACAAAGGTTCCTGTGATTCCGTATTCCCCTTCAAGATATGCGGAACAGGGAAGAATCTTCTTTTTATCCCTGATTATAGCCTCTACTATCTCCTTCACTGCGCAGGCCGGGGCAAAATATGCACTGCCTGTCTTCATGAGATTGACGATCTCGGCACCCCCCTTTCGTGTCCTTTCCACAAGGGCATCGATCTGCTGTTCACTGAGCAACTCACAAATCGGTATGCCGGCCACAGTTGTGTACCTCGTCAGGGGGACCATGCTGTCGCCGTGGCCGCCAAGAACAAAGGCCTGGATATTTTCAATGGAGACATTCAGTTCCATACCGATAAATGTGGCAAAACGGGCCGAATCCAGAACCCCGGCCATACCGATAACCCTGTGCCTTGGAAACCCTGTTGCATCATAAGCCACGTGACACATGGCATCCAGCGGATTGGTAACCATAATCACTATTGAATCCGGTGCAAGTTCTCTGACCTTTTCAGATACCATCCTTACGATTGCAGTATTCATCCCCAGGAGATCGTCTCTGCTCATTCCGGGCCTGCGGGGAATCCCGGCGGAGATTACTACGATATCCGAATCTTTCATTGCTGCAAACTCGCCTGTATAGCCTACGAGGCGCTTGTGATAGCGCTCTATGGGTGCAGCTTCCGCAAGATCCAGCGCCCTCCCCGCAGTCCTGCCCATATGCACACCGCCGATCAGGACAATATCTGCAATATCCATCTCAGCGAGGCGTAGCGCTACGATCTGTCCCACATTTCCCGATCCGATAAGAGTTATCTTTTTCCTCATGACCCCTCCTCCCTTCACATCCTGGAATACCTTTCCTTGAGTTCGCTCTTCTTCACCTTCATGGTGGCTGTCAGCGGAAGTTCCCTGACAAACTGATATCGCACGGGGTGTTTGTACCTGGCTATCTTGCCTTTCAGGAATTCGGAGATCTCGATTTCCGTGATATTCTCGTCCTGTCTGGGAACAACAAACCCAATACCCACCTCCCCCCACTTCTCATCGGGAATACCGATGATGGCTATCTGTGAAATCTTCGGGTGTGTTGCAAGGATCTTTTCCATCTCTGCAGGATACACATTCTCCCCGCCGGAACGGTACATGTCCTTGACCCGGTCAACGATATAGAAGTACCCTTCCTCATCCATAAAGCCCAGATCTCCGGTATGAAGAAACCCGTTATTGATGGTTTCAGCAGTGTCATCGGGAAGGTTCCAGTATCCGCTCATTACTGTTGGGCCCTTTGCCACTATCTCACCGATCTCACCAGGGGGCAGCCTGTTGCCGTGCTCGTCGGCAATCCAGATCTCGGTGAAGAAACCGGGCTTGCCGATAGAACCCATCTTGCGCTGGATATCATCCCTGGGCACGAGCATCATGGCGGAGTTCTCTGTCTGTCCGAAACCCTGCTGCATATACAACCCTCTTTTTGCCAGTTCTTCGAACAGGCTCGCAGGCGTTCTTTCCCCACCGCCTACGACACAGCGGACACTACTTACATCTATCTGATCAAGTCTGCCCGTATCGAGGATCATCCGCCACATGGTGGTCAGGGCAAAGACTATGGTGCCGCGATACCGCTGGATGTCCTCAGCAAATTCATTTGCATCGAATCCGCTTCGCATCACAAGAGTCATGCCCATGTTTAGTGCAGGGGTGGCGACAATAAAAAGGCCTCCGGAATGAAAAAGCGGCATCTGAGCAATAACCACATCGTCTGCATGCCCGTCTATATAAATGCCTACCTGGAAATTCTTGAAAAAGGTCTGGAGGTGTGACACCACAGCACCCTTGGGGTTTCCGGTTACACCTGATGTATAGACGATCGCCAGGGGGTCATCAAGAACCACGGGACAGTCGGGGATCACCTCGTGACAGGGATTTTCTTCCACCTGCTCGGAGTAATCCCCGGCCCACTCCGGACATCCAGGCATCTTCATACCCTGCGACAGCTTGTTGTCGCTCTTGAGGTAAATGAACTTGTCCTGCTGAACCTTAAGGCTTGATCTTATGAGATCCACGCTTCCCAGAAAGGTGTCGTGAAAAATGAGCATACAGGAGCCTGAATCGTTCAACTGATACTCAAGTTCCGGCCCTGCAAGTCTCCAGTTCAGAGGAACAAAAACAGCACCCAGCTTGGCACAGGCAAAATAGATCTGAAGAAACTCGACACAGTTGAGCAGGACAACTGCCACACGGTCTCCCTTCTTGATGCCCTTTTTAATCATAAAATGTGCACAACGGTTGACCCCTTCATTCAATTCCCGGCAGGTAACCAGCCGGTCTTCATAAATAATGGCTGTCCTGTCGGGACAGATCTGGGCACTTTTGTACGGAATGTAGCCGATACTCCATTCAACACTCATGGCGCACACCTCCTTTTTCGATACGTTTTGTTATCCGTGGTTTTAAGGATATTCCCTGCCTGGTCTTTGAATGAGATAACCTTTCAGGAATCGACTCATCGTCAAGTCCGATGCCTTCCATGATAAGAGGCAGGATACGCCCGGCAGATCCGAGAATAAGGATATCAGCCAGATGACTCAGTTTACTCTTCTCGGTATTTATCTCGATGATAAAGGCATTGTTCTCTCTTGCAAGATAAGGCAGGCTTGCCGCCGGATATACCATGCCGGATGTCCCCACAATAATCATCCATGAGCATATGCTCACCTCTTCGCAGGCAGCCTCAAAATCCTGTACCGGCTCGCCGAACCCCACGATATCAGGACGCATGAATCCGCCGCATTCGCATCTGGGTATCAGCGAAAACATTGCATCAAGAGACAAAAATGTGGTTCCAATCACCCTGTCTGCCATCTCAAAGAACTCGTCTTTTGCCAGTTCAATCCTGTTCCCGCAGGAAAGGCAGCGCAGGCGGTAGATATTCCCGTGAAGTTCGTAAACCTGGTTACTCCCTGCCATTGCGTGAAGACCGTCGACATTCTGGGTAATGACAGATCCCAGACATCCTCTGCTCTCCAGTTCAACCAGTGCCCTATGTGCCGCATTCGGCATGGCCTTCTTCAGCACACCGATAAAATCACGGATAATTGCAAGGGCATCTTCAGGATGCTTCTCAATCAGGCCGAGTATTCCATACTTGCCGCCCTCAGGGTAACGATCCCACAGCCCTCCACGGTCGCGATAGGTCATGATCCCGCTTTCAGCCGACATGCCGGCACCGCTCAAGGCCACGCCGTAACCTGAACCTGAAATGATCTGAGCTGCCTTAAGATATGTCTCTTCCATGTTTGCCGCCTTTCGGACACGTCTCAGTGTCCAGTGAAATTCGGTTTGCGCCTTTCAAAAAATGCCTTCTGCCCTTCGAGCAGGTCCCTGCTGGCATAAGCCTCGTTCATAAGGGCCTCAGCCTCCAGCCTGTCCTTCTCAGCAAGACATCCGGCATTCCTGAACATGTTCATAATCCGCTTGATCCCTCTCAGAGACAGCGGGGCATTGGAGGCAATTTCAGATGCAACGGCATACGTCCTTGAAGCCAATTTCTCAGCCGGCACCAGTTCGTTAACAAGTCCTATCTGCAGCGCTTCTCCGCCTGAATATCTGCGTCCTGTGAAAAAGATCTCACGGGCACGGGGCACACCCACCACTTCGATAAACTGCCGGATCCCTTCCGGGTGATAGACCAGCCCCAGTTTTACAGGAGGCATGGAAACACTCACCTGATCGGCCGCAATCCGGATATCGCAGCATAGGGCAAGGTTGAGTCCGGCCCCATAGGCATATCCGTTCAGCATGGCAATTGTAGGGTAAGGAAAAGAGACCATACTTTCCATTGCCAGGGTGAGCGGATTATGGTTCCTGAGCAAGTCTGCCATTTCAAGGGTGATATC
>JAFGTK010000109.1 GCA_016934135.1 Deltaproteobacteria bacterium
GCTGGAAGATGTCCCGTTCCTCATGTACAGATCGAGAGGTGCAGACGAGGTAATACTTGTGGAAGGCCTTTTCGATGCACTGCTCATTGACCAGATAGCTGTAAAACCTGTGATTGCAATCGGCAAGGGCGGCCTGACCCGCGGCATGCTCGATACCATTGTTTCGTACGGGACAAAACATTGCATTCTCGCTCTTGGAACAAGTGAGATTCAGAAGAAGGCTACAATCGATGCAGCCGGACTTGTTCAATCCGGAGGGCTCGGCGTATCTGTTCTGCCGATCGAAGAAAAATACTCTGATATGGATGAGTTCATCCGCTCCACCAGTATCAAACATTTCAAGAAGCTTCTGGCAAAGGCACAAAGCATTCAAGAATGGAAAGACATAAATCTCTCATGATTCTTTTTCTGTTGTCAGGCGGTCAGGGAAAGGGAGTTGCATTATGACAAGCAGTTACTGTGCTGAAGCCCTCGTTATCGGTGCCGGCCCGGCTGGTCTGGGCGTTGCGCTTGGTCTGGCCCGTTCAGGCGTTGATGTTGTGGTTCTCGAGCAGCAGGAAACTCTCGGTTCCGCCAGACGCGGTGAGACCATACGTTTTGACAGGGATATGGATTCTATTTTAGGAAAAGGCTTCTTTGAAAAACAGACCATCAGGAAGATACGCAAGAGGACCTATTATTCCCATTCAGAGGCAAATCAGGTAAGCAGGGTTATCCTCAACCCGAACAACATTATAAACTGGCAGGACTTCATTTCCTCGATGGCTGAGATCGTTCAATCTGCCGGAGTACGTATATGGACAGGCGCTACAGTGACTTCATTCCTCAAGGAGAACGATGCTGTAAGCGGGGTGAAGGCAATGGTTGGCGGTTTTTCACAGGAAGATCTTCATGCAAAGGCGGTCTTTTCCTGCGGTGGCTGTGATGATCCTGCATCCAGGTATATAGGGATTGACCGTTCGAAGATCGATATGCCTGTTTATAAGAGAATTATCCAGGGATACAGAGGGCCTGCGGACAGGCTCGAGTATTATTTTCACTTGGGAACTGGCGGTCTTACCATAGGGACCATCTTCTCCAGGGCCGGCACAGAAGCGGAAATCATTCTTTTAAACGCGATCCGCGGTAATGACCAGCGGCTTTCATTCTATGAATTCTCAAAGGCACATCCCCTTTTCGGTGAGCGCATTGCAGGCGGGAATTCATCTTATTCACTCAGGACCAGGATACCAATGGGAGGCATGCTGCCTGATATATGTCCTGTGCCCGGCCTTGTCATGGCCGGTGATGCGCTGGGCCACGTGCAGGCACGGGGGGGCAGCGGTATTAAGACATCCTTTATGATCGGGTATACAGCAGGAGAGCTGGGTGCACGTGCGATAAGGTCCGGATCATGGTCAAAAGAGGTATCCGAGAGGTTTGTCAAGGAAATGAACAGTTCTTCCCACATGCGTTCGCTCAAGAAACACAACTTTATCTATTCAAAGCTGAGAATGCATATCTTCAGCAGGATAACAACCCCAGAGGATATGGACCGTTACTGGCCGTATCTGAAGATGGTGTTAAGATAACAGAAATCCATGATCAGCGTAGAGAATCTTTCAAAGAGTTATGCAGGACAGGTGCTGTTCGAAAAGGTCGGCTTCAAGATCAATGACCGGGAACGTGTAGGGCTTGTCGGAAGGAACGGCCATGGCAAAACCACCCTGCTGCGGCTTATTATCGGTGAAGAAACACCTGATGACGGCAATATCCTCATACCCAGGAATTATCGTGTCGGTTATGTCAGGCAGCATCTTGATTTTACCGAAGATACACTGCTGAACGAGGGCATGAAAGGCCTGCCTGTTCTGCAGAAAGACCATCACTGGAAGGTGGAAAAGGTTCTTTCAGGACTAGGGTTCTCTGTTCACGATATGCAGCGGCATCCGGGTGAATTCTCAGGCGGATACCAGGTGAGGCTCAACCTTGCCAAGGTCCTTGTTTCCGACCCTGACCTTCTTCTCCTGGACGAACCTACCAATTATCTGGATATTACATCTATCCGCTGGATCGAGAGGTTTCTTCTCGAGTGGCCCCATGAGCTGCTTCTGATAACTCATGACAGGAGCTTCATGGACAGGATCGTAACTCATACCATGGGTATTCACCGTACAAAGATAAAGAAAATCCCCGGGAATACGGAAAAATTCTATGACCAGATTGTGCAGGAAGAAGAGATCTATGAAAAGACAAGGGTCAATGATGAGAGAAAGAGAAAGGAAGTGGAACTCTTCATTACCAAGTTCAGGGCCAAGGCCAGGCTGGTGGGACTTGTGCAGTCCCGTATCAGGACCCTTGAAAAGATGGAGCGCAAGGATAAGCTGGTAAAGATCAATGACCTGGAATTTTCATTCAATTATGCGCCGTTTATCGGAAAATATGTGGTAAGCACCAAAGATCTTGGTTTTTCCTATGATCCGGAAATGGAACTGATCCGGGATTTCAATATTACAGTAAGGCCGGGAGAACGGGTGTGCATTGTCGGCCCGAACGGAAAAGGCAAAACAACCCTGCTCCGTCTGCTCTCCGGGCAGCTGCGGCCTCAAAACGGCGAGGTGGTATGGAACCCTAAAACCGTCAAAGGGGTCTTTGAACAGACCAATATAAAGACGCTTATAGATTCGAGAACCGTTGAAGAGGAGGTAATTTATTCTCACAGCAATGTAGATCATCAGAAGGCCAGGAACATCTGTGGTTCAATGATGTTCGAGGGAGACAATGCACTCAAAAAGATAGAAGTGCTCTCAGGCGGGGAAAAGAGCAGGGTTATGCTTGCCAAGATCCTTGTTACCCCGGTGAATGTGCTTCTTCTGGACGAGCCTACAAACCACCTGGATATGGAGTCGAGCGATGCCCTTCTTGCTGCAATCGACAGTTTCGAGGGGGCGGTCATAATGGTAACGCATAATGAGATGTTTCTGCATGCCCTGGCAGACCGGCTTATCATATTCTATCATGACACCATAGAGGTTTTCGAGGGGGGCTATCAGCGTTTTCTTGAAAGAGGAGGGTGGGGAGACGAAGAAGTCCGCATCGCCCCGGTACGAAAGCCCAAGGCTGCAATCGATATGGACAACCGCCTCGATAAGAAGACCTTGCGGAAGATGCGTGCAGATATCATTACACAGCGCTCAAAGACCTTGAATCCTTTTGAAAAGCGTATTGCAAGGGTAGAGGCCGGGATCGTTGATAACGAGGCAAGGCTGAAAACACTGCACGAAGCAATGCAGAAGGCATCTGAGAACTCCGATGGGCTCAAGATCGTTGAGATATCCCAGGCCATTCACGTGTGTGACGAGACCATCAATAAACTGTTCGAGGAACTTGAGGAACTGACGAACAGCCACGAAAAACTAAGCGCTGATTTCGACAGACAGCTCGAGGCTATTGAAAACTAGGCACTAGGCATTGGGCGCTAGGCATTAGGAAAAAAA
>JAFGTK010000011.1 GCA_016934135.1 Deltaproteobacteria bacterium
ACACAGGCTGAGTGCAAGGATACATATGATGAACCGGAGTGTTCTCACGCACACCATACTGCCTAATCCTTTCCGGATATTATTATATATACGGCATATCATGCTATGCCCTGTTCAATCCGCATTCGCAGCTGCCGAGGCGGGCGAGAAGGCATCTGTCCGATTCCCTGCAGCTTTATGCATACAGGGGTTCAGCGCCTGTTTTGGGGAGCATTTCATGGATCTATTTTTCCATGGGAAAGCTCTCATCCTTGGCCCAGTCCTCTGCAGAACCGTCAAAAAGCTTGACATCACTGTACCCAACAACTTCCCTCAGCAGGTACCACCATGCAGATGCAACACGTCCTGAATCGCAATACACAACGATTTCTCTGCCTGTATCATCACCCAAGGTCTTTTTGGCCAGGGCCGACAGTTCCGCCATGTCAGAGTAGGTCCCGTCTTCCCTGAAGACTTTGGAAATGGTCGGAAGGTTTACCGCGCCTTTCAGGTGTCCGGCCCGGGCAACGAATTCAAGCTTTTTCTCTCCTGTATAAAAATCCGGCTCCCGCACGTCAACGATGACAGCCTTGCCGATCTTTTTGAGGAGTTCGTCCTTTCCGATCAGGATGCCTGTGTTGAAATCCCCTTCATATTCAGACTCTTCACGGGAAACAGTGTCCGTGGTCATAGCCCTGTTTTCAGCTTTCCATTTATTGTATCCGCCGTCCAGTACCGCTACATTCGGCACGCCTGCATAGATAAGGGTAAGGGCTACCCTGGTTGTATTGACTTTATCTGCCCCTGAATCGGTTATCCCTGCAATTACGACCAGAGAATCGGTATCGATCCCGTTGGATACGAGGACATCGGCAAGATCGTCGTCGAGCGGGAGTTCGTTCTTCATGTCTCCTCTTCCCGGTGCCCATATGTTGTAGAAGACATTTATTGCGCCAGGGATATGGCCGGCCTTGTATTCCTCCAGCTTCCGTATATCAACGACCACAAGCCGGTCTTTTGAGAGATTGCCGGCAAGCCATTCAGTAGATACAACAGGATCTATCTCCCGGGCCCCTGTATCAACGGCTAGTGTGAGGGTGGACAGTGCCATCATGATCAAAGCTAATACTGTTATCCTTTTCATAATTCCTCCTTGTTTACCTGGTTATTGGTTTCGGTGCATGAATCAATGCCCGGTTTGCTCTGGATCCGTTTTTGAGAAGATCTTCTTCCCTCAGGAAGTTAGCCCTTTGGGTATGGCAGGAATCGCATGACCTGGTGCGATCCGTGCGCTTCTTGATCTTGTGGGCAGGGGTGTTCCAGTAATTCGGCAAATCGTCGAAGTGCCCCTGGCTGATGCCTGCCTTTGCAAATGTATCTCTTACCGCGGGAATGATCCGCAGTGTGGTGATCTGCTGCGGTTTACGGGGATTCTTTCCAAGGATGAATCCCGGTTCGGACTTGGAACCTGTCTCCATGTGACAGCTGTAGCAGTTGCGGTACCGTCCGTCTGCATGGCAGCCGTAACAGCTCACCTTGTCTCGATGTTCGTCATGGGCAACCCTTACCCCGAGTGTTTTTGATTCTATGGTCGCATGACAGTCGGTGCATTTCGGACGCTGTTTTACCTCCTGTTTTGTCATGTACTTTCTTCCGTCGCCGTGGAGCTCGGTTTTGTTGTGGCAGTCCAGGCACATCATTCCCTTCTGGTAGTGGACATCGGTCGTATCACCGTATTCGCCCGTGTATTCCGGGTAGACCCTGCCTCCGTGGCAGAAGGCGCATGTCTTTCCCTCCTTCTTTCTGATGAACTTATGTCCTTCAATAAGCCCGAGACTGATTCCCGATACAGGCGGGGATTTTACATGGCAGTCCCCGCAGGATGCATGGCAGCTGCGGCAGGACTGCTCAAAGACCTTTTCATCGAAGATCTTGAGTTCTTCTTTCGTGAATCTGGCCTTGACCCCCTCTCTCTGTCCAATGGTGGTGTAATGAATTGATTTGTCATAGTTGACCGCGATCTCCTCATGGCATTTTTTACACAGTCCGATGTTGTCCGACGGCCTTTTTATCATCCCTGCGTGTGCCGCTTCCCTGGTCTCGCCTTTCGGATTTCCCTTGTGGCAGAATCCGCATCCCTCTCTCATGTGAGGGTCTTCAGCCAGGAGCCCTGCATCTATGAGGTATCCCCGGTAATACTCTTCCGCCTTGACCGGCGGAGGCGCGCCTGCTCAGCCTTCTCCTTCGCCGCCGAGTTCAGGCGGTTTGACCAGGGATTTCAGCCTTTGAGCATCTGTGTGGCAGGAAATGCATGTGCCTGATTGTGCTGATAATGTTTCAGGCAAAGGAACCAGGATAAAGATGCATGACATGAGAAAAAGATAGAGGGTAGTTCTCATATCAATGCATCGGTGCAGATATGAGAAAAAGACTGAATCAAGAGTGCTGACACCGCTTCCTCCTTTACTGCATTGATTATTAAAAGATTCCTTTTATTAATTTAAAAAGAAAGAAAGGAAAGTCAATACAGGCGATTCTACCGGTGGAAAAAAAGGATTGGACAGCACACAGGGCTGCCTTTTAAGAAGAGGGGTTCACCGCGGCGGATCGCCCCTCATAACAAAACATCGTCAGTTTCTGATGCAGGCACCAGCTTTTTCCCCTGGATCAGTTTACGGCTTTTGCAAGTTGCAGGATCTCCATGGGCAGCTGGATCTGCATAGCTTTCATTCTGCTTACATCCACCATTATTGACAGGTCATCCTGTTTTAGAACAGGCAGATCTCCCGGGCTGGCGCCATCTTTGAGAATCTTGACTGCATGACCGGCTGAGTATGCCCCAATATTGTAAATATCCGAACCGATATACAAAACAGACCCCGGGATCTTGAAATACATTAGGGAGATAGCCGGTATCTTGGGGGCAAGGATCAACGCTGCGAGTTCGCTGCAAGGCTCATTGTTTCTCATGCCGTAATAGGTGTCTATGGGGATAAGGAAGGCCTCGGCACCCTGTTCAATGAGTTCCTGTGCAGATGGTTTGATACTGTCTTTCTTGTTTACCTCCTGGGTAAGGAAGGTCATTCCCTGGGGCTCTCCAGCCTTTTTCAGCTCTTCTACCTGCGCCAGTGCATTATCGTCATCAGAATGGACAATGCCGAAGGTCTTTATGCCGGGGAATGCCAGGCGCGTGATCTGCAGGAAGTTATTTGTATCCATGTACAGGGTGGCACCGGTAAATCCCGTGCCAGCGACACTCAGCGACTTGCAACCGGCAGCCTCCGGGATAGCGACTGCAGTGAAAACAAGCGGGATTCCAGCATCAATGATCTTGTCTTTCGCATATCTTGTTGCCGGGGTGCCAATGGTGAGGACAAGATCGGGCCGTTCATCGACAATAAGGGATGCCTCTTTCTTGATCCGGAAAAGAACCCCCACTTTTTTCCACAGTCCGCCTTTTTCCACATCGAAATCTATGATCCTTCTGTTGATGACAAGGTTTTTGCCCTGAATGATCCCGTTTGATTCAAGCTCCTTGAGAAAGCCGTTCAAGCAGTGGTCAAAAGGGTCATTATCCGTTACCTGGAGCACCTCAATACGGTAGGTCTTGTCCTGGGCCGAACATGGCAGTGCAATAAAGATTGTCATAGATGCAAAAATAATAAAAGCTGCGATTTTTTTCATATCTTCCCCTCGGATTATTATATATCTGATTATTGATATTCGGATTAAGTTGATGATATCTTTAGACCATTGCAATGATATTCATCGCAGCCCCGATGCCGTCTGCGGCGCTCGAGATTATGCCGCCTGAATACCCGCTTCCTTCTCCTGCCAGGTACAGATTTTCAAAGCCCGAACAAAGACCGGTTTTATCCCTGATCACCTGAATCGGAGATGAGGTTTTGCTTTCAAGTCCCATAATGTTGCCCGATTCAAATCCCCTGATCTTCCTGGAGAAGTCCTTAAGTCCCTGCCTGATCGAAGAGCTCACCTCTGATGGCAGGAGGTCCCACAAGGCTGCCGGCTTAAGCCCAAGGGGATAGCTCGATTCTGCAATCGTAGAAGATTCCTTTTTATCGATGAAATCCTGTATACGGCAGAACGGCGCCTCGAAGCCATCAGAATACCTGTAGAAACGTTCTTCAAGGTTCTGCAGCCAGTCAAGGGCTTCCAAGGGGGTCAATTCCTTCCCGACAAGTCTGTCCGGGTTCACTGCCGCAACACATGCTGCATTTGCAAATTTCCCGTTGCGGCCGTACAGGCTCATTCCGTTTACAATATTTGTATACCCGTACGCTGTTGCAGGAACGACCATGCCACCCGGGCACATGCAGAATGTATACACCGGCAGGTTGCCGTCGCCTTTTGTGGTGAGGCGGTATTCTGCTGCCTTGACACCGGGCAGATGTTCCCGGCCCCACTGGGACTTGTTAATGGTCTCCTGGAGATGTTCAACCCTGCTGCCCAGGGCAAAATTCTTCGTCCTGAATCCTACCGAGTTTTTGATAAGCATGCGGTATGTCTCATATGCGCTGTGGCCGGGTGCAATGATGAAATAATCTGCCTCAATGTCTCCGGAAGATGTATGTGCCGTATGTACTTTCCGGCCGGATATCTTAAAGTCTTCAAGGAATGTCTCGAACAGGACAGTCCCTCCGATATCGACGAATTGTTTTCTAAGGGTCTGTACAATCCTTTTGAGGTTGTCGCTGCCAAGATGCGGATGGGCCAT
>JAFGTK010000110.1 GCA_016934135.1 Deltaproteobacteria bacterium
TGATAAATGCAACAAACATATTTTCCCCTTTCCATGACATCAAGACATTACAATATTTCACTGTATTCCCTTAAAATACAAATCCTGCTATTATACATTGCCATATGATAAAATCCGTTCAGAAATGGTTCCGGCGCTATTTTTCCGATCCACAGGTGCTGATCCTCGCGTTTCTCCTTCTTACCGGGTTCGGACTCGTCGTCTGGCTGGGAAACATGCTACTTCCTGTTCTGGTCGCAATAGTTATCGCTTATCTGCTGGACGGGATCGTTTTGTGGCTGCAGCGGTTTCACCTTCCGCGCAATGCCTCTGTAATAATGGTGTTCGTAGGCTTCATCGCCCTGCTAATAATACTTATCGTCATCCTTCTTCCGATGCTTTCAAAACAGATCGGGCAGTTTGTCCAGGAACTGCCGGCTATGATCTCGAAAGGTCAGAATGAACTGATGCTTCTGCCTGAAAGATATCCCGGTTTCATATCGCAGGACCGCATCAATCAGATACTGGGCTTTGTAGGTTCTGAAATAGCCTCTATCGGACAGCACATCCTGACCTTATCCCTGTCATCGGTAAGAGGCCTGATATCGGTTCTCGTGTATCTGGTACTTGTACCGCTTCTGGTCTTTTTCTTCATGAAAGACAAGGATATAATCTTTAATTGGGTCAAAGGGCTGCTGCCCAGGAACAGAGGCCTGGCAACAAAGGTATGGCATGAGGTCAATCAGCAGATCTCCAATTATATCAGGGGCAAGATATGGGAGATCATCATTGTCTGGGCAGTCAGTTATGCGACCTTCAGCCTTATGGGGCTGCGTTTTGCCATGATCATTGCCTTGTTTGTCGGTCTGTCTGTACTTATCCCCTATATCGGCGCTACTGTAATGGTACTGCCTATTGTCCTGGTGGCTTTTCTCCAGTGGGGCTTTGATGCGCACTTTCTCTACATAGTCATAGTCTACGGCATTATTCAGGCTCTTGACGGCAATCTCCTGGCGCCGCTGCTGCTCTCAGAGGTGGTAAACCTGCATCCGGTTGCCATCATCGTAGCAGTGCTTATTTTCGGGGGTTTCTGGGAGATCTGGGGACTGGTATTTGCAATACCTCTGGCGACACTCGTACATGCGGTCTTCAAGGCATGGGTCGGCAGCCTCCAAGATCAGAAGTCTCCTCCGAAAACGGCTGAAAATGCATCTGCATAATACCTGGAAGGTCTTACAGCCCTTTCAATAATTCATAAGGCCTTGCTGAAAGGTCGAGTTGGTTCAGCGATTCCACTTGCCAAAAATGATTAATGAAAGAATGGATGCCTCCGATAAAATACCTATTGGGGGTTAAAATTAATCTTTTTGTGTACATAGGTCGAATATAAAGAGATATCAGATAATGGAGCAATGGTAGAGTTGACAACATGACCAATACTAGACCCTTCCTCAAAGATCTACGGATTCTCATCGTGGATGATTCCGCTGTAGTCCGCAGTGTTCTCTCTAAAGAGCTTTTACGCTCCGGTATTGAAGTCACCCAGACGGAAGACGGCCAGAAGGCATTTGACATTGCACTCTGCAAGGAGTTCGACCTCATCATTACCGATGTCGAGATGCCTAATATGAACGGGATCGAGCTCTGTCAGAAGCTCAAGTCCAATCCGCGCACCTCTCAGACCCCGATTGTCATATTGAGTTCCCTTGACAAGGAAGAGGATATCAAAAAGGGATACAGGGCCGGGGCATCTACCTATATCACCAAGACTCAGGCAAAAGAATCCCTTATCGAGACCATAGAGACCGTGCTTCAGAAGACCACATTCCAGAGAGGCCGGATGATACTCGTTGTCGATGATTCCTCGACAATACGCAAACTTGTAGAGAAAGGCCTTAAAGAGGTGGGTTTCAAGGTTGAAAAAGCGGAAAACGGCCGCGCAGCGCTTGATATTCTCAGACACCAGAAACCGGACCTCATCCTGAGCGATATCGATATGCCGGAGATGAACGGAGAGGAGTTCTGCCAGGCGGTTCATGCCGATCCTGTAATGGCCGTGATCCCCTTTGTAGTCATGAGCGCAAACAATGACCGCCCTATCATGCGGCGCATGCTTCAGCTCGGAGCGGATGCATACCTGGTAAAACCCTTCAATGTCGATCAGCTGGTCATTACCGTGGAAAAATTGCTGTCCGACAAACTCCTTATCCTGCACAAGGAAAAGGAGCGGCTTGAAAATGAGCAGAAAATCATTCTTGCAAGTATTACCAGCCTGTGCTGTGCACTTGAGGCAAGGGATTCCTATACCAGGGGCCATTCTGAAGCAGTTTCTGACATAGCCACGAATATCTCCATACAGATGGGTATGGGCGCAGAGGAGATCGACCTGGTCAGGCTTGGCGGAAAACTGCACGACCTGGGCAAGATCGGCGTTATTGACAGCGTTCTGCTCAAACCCGGCAAGCTCAGCGATGAAGAGTTCGACATCATCAAACGCCACCCGGTGATCGGTGCAGAAATCCTCCGCCCGGTGCCGAGTCTCGCAAAGATACTCCCCATTGTACTTTATCATCATGAACGTATGGACGGAAAAGGGTATCCTGAAGGCCTCAAGGGAGACAACATCCCGTTGTGGGCACGCATCACTGCCGTAGGAGATACCTTTCATGCCCTCACCAGTGACCGGCCCTACCGCAAGGGCATGGCTGTGGAAAAGGCGCTTCAGATCATCGAGTCCGTCAGAGGAACCCAGCTCTGCCCTGATTGTGTAGATGTCTTCCTGAAAATGCATCTGTGGGACAATACAAATGAGTTGATTCACAAACCGGAAACAGTATCCATCTTGAGTGACGAACCGCTGATAACCCTGCCCGCATCATTGGCAAACTCTGCTCAGAAATAGCATGCCCGTATACAGCCCGGAAGAATCTGCAGAATAAAATTTGCATTTATACCCTGCTTTGATTATTAATCCTGTTAAATCAAGTTTCCGATAGGCTCCTGAAGGAAATACGGAACTAAACAAAAGGAATGTTGCCATGAGAAGAGATATCGTTCATGAAGGTGCCGAACAGCTCACCTATGAAATCAGGGAGATAGTCGCCGTAGCAGATGAACTGAAAAGACTGGGGGTTGATATTACCTGGGAAAATATAGGCGACCCCATTGAAAAGGGGGAAAAGCTTCCCCAGTGGATCAAGGACATTGTCATAGACCTTGTAAGCAATGACAAGACATACGGTTATGTAGCATCACAGGGCGTGCCTGCAACAAGGAAATTCCTGGCGGATCAGGTCAATAAACGGGGAGGCTACCAGATCACGAAAGATGACATTATATTCTTTGACGGCCTTGGTGACGCAGTTGCCAAGATCTTCGGCTTTCTTAAAAGAGAAGCGCGTGTAATTGGCCCTTCCCCTGCCTATTCCACACATTCTTCTGCAGAAGCCGCCCATTCCGGATACGATCATCTCACTTATGAGCTGGACCCGCACAACAACTGGATGCCCGATCTCGATGACCTTGAAAAAAAGATCAGGTATAACGATTCCATTGCAGGCATGCTGATCATCAACCCGGACAATCCCACGGGCGCGGTATATCCGCGCGAAGTCCTAGAAAAGATGGTAGATATCGCCAGACGTTACAAGGTTTTCATGATCTGCGACGAGATCTATTCGAACATTGTCTACAGCAGATGCAAGACTGCCATGCTCAGCGAGGTTATCGAGGAGATTCCAGGCATGGCACTGCACGGCATATCCAAGGAAATCCCCTGGCCCGGATCCAGGTGCGGATGGATAGAGGTATTCAACCAGGACAAGCTCAATTTCAAAAGATATGTAAAGAGCCTGATCAATGCCAAGATGCTCGAGGTATGCTCCACGAGCCTTCCGCAGTATGCAATCCCTCTGATCATGGGCGATCCGCGTTATGAAGAACACCTTGAAAAACGCAGAAAGATGTTCGAGTCAAGGGCGCTCGAGACATGGAAAATATTCTCTGGTATAGAAGGCATCCATGTCAACAAACCGCAGGGCGCATTTTACATGTCAGTACTTTTTGAGGATGGGGTATTGAACGACACTCAGACGCTTTCCATTAAAGACCCCAAGGTGAAGCATTATATCGAGAACAAGGTCAAAGGCGTAGAAACCGACAAACGCTTCGTCTACTACCTGCTCGGCTCCACAGGCATATGCGTCGTACCTCTGACCGGATTCTGCTGCAACAAGAAAGGATTTCGGATCACCCTGCTGGAAATGGACGATGCAAAACGCAAATG
Source organism: Deltaproteobacteria bacterium (assembly GCA_016934135.1). Lineage (GTDB taxonomy): Bacteria > Desulfobacterota > Desulfomonilia > UBA1062 > UBA1062 > DSAD01. The sequence continues at coordinate 4,265 of JAFGTK010000110.1, forward strand.
GACATTCGAGACCATTGTAAAGAGCATAAATTCCTATATCGCCTCAGCTGAACAGACTTCAGCGCCTTCAGCTTCATCACGGCAGCTGTGAAAATATAAGACTATGCAACAAGCCATTGTTATGATGGCATTAATGTAGTATTTGTCTATGATGTGACGTTCATAAGAGAAACCGTACACTTCAGCTCTCTTGGAGATGCCATTGCCGGCATGCTCTTCCTGCCGGATGTCGATATACCCTCAAGCGCTTTGATACTCTGCCACGGGGCCATGGATTTCAAGGAAAACTATTTTGAACTCTGCGAGTTCCTTGCAGAAAAAGGGATCGCGGCACTGGCTATCGATATGCACGGAAACGGAGAAAGCCAAGGGAAACGCTTTCATGTAGACATCTCCTCTTGGGTTGCCGACATTTCATCCGCCATTGATTTCCTTCAGGGCCATAGACGTATCGACAGCGAGAAGATCGGTGTATTCGGGCTTTCCTCAGGAGGCACCGCAGTGCTCGAATGTGCAGTGAAAGACTCGAGAATTCGGGCTGTCATTACCCTGGATGCAACTGTCAGACCCACGGTAAATCTGCAGGAAAAGGTAGGGCTGCACATCCTGGTTCTCCTGGGAAAGGCAAAGCTGTTTCTAACCGGGAAAGAGCTGAGGCTTTCCATGGTCAATGCCTTCAGAAAGATCGAGGTTGCATCAGACCCGGCGATCAACAGAAACTGGGGGCAGAATCCGAGAGTCCTCGAGATGTGGTCATCCTGGCCCATGCCCGGTGCATTAGAGTCGGTCATTGTGGATACCATAGATCGCGTTCACAGGGTATCGGCCCCTACCCTTGTCCTGCATGGGCAGGACGACAAGATTGATCCGCCGGAGACGGCCAGAGTGCTCTTTGAAACCCTGACCTGCATCAAACAGCTCAACATAATCCCGGGCAACGGTCATCTGGGTCATCTTGACAGAAATAAAACTGCAGTGTTGAATCTCACTGCAGAGTGGGCGCTCAGGCACCTTGATTCGAACCATATGTAA